>DAOWFT010000111.1 GCA_030637845.1 Thalassospiraceae bacterium | reverse complement strand
TAAGAATGCCTTAAATGTGTTAAACCCCACTCCAATTCATAATAATGCCAAACTTCACCCAAGAACGAGGATTTGTTTACCGCCCATGACCGTCGTTACCAGATTTGCCCCCTCACCCACAGGATTTCTACATATTGGCGGCGCCAGAACGGCGCTGTTTAACTGGCTTTACTCTCGTCATACGGGGGGTAAGTTTTTGCTCAGGATTGAAGATACCGACCGGGCCAGATCAACCGACGAAGCAACCGAAGCGATTATCCACGGTATGCGCTGGCTCGGCCTGGGTGCCGATGAAGATCCCATAAGCCAGTATTCACGCCAGCAAAACCATGTTGATGTGGCAAAAAAGCTGCTGGCCGAAGGCAAGGCATACAACTGCTATTGCTCACCCGAAGAGTTGAGCGAAATGCGTGAATTGGCCAAATCCGAAGGAAGGCCCATGCGTTATGACGGCAGATGGCGTGAGCGAGGCCCAGACGACGCCCCCGAAGGCGTTTCCCCGGTTGTCCGCATAAAATCAGAGAAATCTGGAACAACAACCATAAGCGACATGATTCAAGGTGACGTTAGCGTTAAAAATGCCGAGATAGACGATTTTGTTCTACTGCGCGCAGACGGCACGCCCACATACATGCTGGCGGTTGTGGTTGATGATCATGATATGGATGTAACCCACGTTATTCGCGGCGACGACCACCTGACCAACACATTCAGGCAG
Organism: Thalassospiraceae bacterium; assembly: GCA_030637845.1. GTDB lineage: Bacteria > Pseudomonadota > Alphaproteobacteria > Rhodospirillales > Magnetovibrionaceae > DAOVVL01. The sequence continues at coordinate 15,848 of DAOWFT010000111.1, read as the reverse complement.
ATACAGCTTTACAAGGCAATGGACTGGGAGTTGCCGGTATTTGCCCATATGCCGCTTTTGCACGGCGCAGATGGGAAAAAGCTTTCAAAACGTCATGGTGCCTTGGGGGTTGAGGCCTATGAGGAGATGGGCTTTTTGCCCGAAGCCGTTTGCAATTATTTGCTTCGTCTTGGCTGGGGCCACGGTGATGATGAAATAATATCCAAAGATCAAGCCATAGAATGGTTTGATGTCGCCGATGTTGGCAAGGCCGCAGCCAGGTTTGATATGGACAAGCTGACCAGCCTCAATGCCCACTATATTCGCGAAGCGGGTGACGAACGCCTCGCCCAGCTGGTCATGCCAAAAATTAACGAACTTTTGGCTGGAAAAGTGTCAAATGATGCCGAAAACAGGCTCAAAAAGGGTATGGCTGGCCTAAAGGAACGCGCTAAGACAATCGTAGAACTATCTGAAAATGCAGCATTTTATTGCCAAAACAGGCCCCTTGCCATGAATGACAAGGCGGCCAAGCTCCTTTCTGGTGACGGCCCTGACAAACTGGCTGGTTTTCGTGCTATATTGGCCAAAACCGATGACTGGGACGCATCGGCATTGGAAGAAAAAGCCAGGGCTTTTTCCGAAAATACCGGGTGCAAACTGGGTGCGGTGGCTGGGCCACTACGTGCCGCGCTTACGGGGTCTAATTCATCACCCGGAATGTTTGAAGTACTGGAAGTGCTCGGAAAAGAGGAAACCCTTGGCCGAATTGACGATGCCCTAAATGCACACAAATAATGCTCCGAATAATAATAAAAAGAGAGGTTAAGTATGCCAGATCCAAAATCAGCCAGTAAATCATTTACGCTGACCGATAACACCACCGGACAAAGCTGGGAATTGCCCCTGCTTGAAGGCACCATTGGCCCTGCGGTTATCGATATCCGCAAGCTATATGCCGAAACCGGATGCTTTACCTACGATCCCGGCTACACCTCGACCGGCAGCTGCCAATCGGAAATTACCTACATTGACGGTGAAAAAGGTGAGCTGCTTTACCGTGGCTACCCCATTAAGCAACTGGCCGAAGAGAGCACCTTTATGGAGGTGTGCTATTTGTTGATTTATGGTGAATTGCCGACCCAGGACCAAAAAGACAAGTTTCTAAAACGTATTACCTATCACACCATGCTGCACGAACAGATGAACGATTTTTTCACCGGGTTCAGGCGGGATTCACACCCGATGGCCATTATGGTTGGTGTGGTTGGCGCACTTTCGGCGTTTTATCACGATAGCACCGATATTTCCGACCCCAAGCATCGCTTTATTGCCTCAACCCGCATGATTGCAAAAATGCCGACCATTGCGGCCAATGCCTACCGTTATTCCCGCGGGCTTCCGTTTGCCTACCCGAAAAATGATCTCAAATTCTCGGAAAACTTCCTCTACATGATGTTTTCCAACCCATGCGAGGAATACGTGGCAAATCCGGTTCTGGCCAAGGCCATGGATCGCATCCTTATTCTCCACGCCGATCATGAGCAAAACGCATCCACATCGACGGTACGTATTGCCGGGTCATCGGGCGCCAACCCGTTTGCCTGCATCGCATCGGGCATCGCATCACTTTGGGGGCCGGCCCACGGCGGCGCCAACGAAGCGGTGCTTAATATGCTAAGCGAAATCGGCTCAAAAGACCGGGTTGGCGAGTTTATAAAACGCGCCAAAGATAAAAACGATCCATTCAGGCTTATGGGTTTTGGTCACCGGGTTTATAAAAATCACGATCCCCGGGCCACGGTAATGCGCCAGACCTGCCATGAGGTGCTAAACGATCTTGGCATCAAGGATGATCCACTTCTTGATTTGGCCATGGAGCTGGAACGAATTGCGCTGGAAGACGAATACTTCATCGAAAAGAAGCTGTATCCCAACGTTGATTTCTATTCAGGGATTATTTTCAAGGCAATGGGTATCCCGACATCCATGTTTACGGTTTTGTTCGCGGTTGCCCGTGTTGTTGGCTGGGTTGCCCAATGGAACGAAATGATCGAAGACCCCAGCCAAAAAATTGGCCGCCCGCGCCAGCTTTACACCGGGGCGACACATCGTGATTTCGTTCCCATAGAAAAACGAAAATAAGATTATTTTTTCTCGATAAGTTCTATCTTGTAGCCGTCTGGATCTTCGATAAAGGCGATTACCGTGGTTCCGTGTTTCATCGGCCCCGGTGGGCGCGGTATTGACACGCCCTCTTTTTCCATTTTATCGCAGGCAGAATAAATATCCGGAACGGCAATGGCCAGATGACCAAATCCATCTCCCAAATTGTAATCTTCTTCTTGATCCCAATTGTGGGTTAGCTCAATAACCGTGCTGTCGGTTTCATTACCATAACCGACAAAGACAAGGGTGAACTTTCCTTCCGCGTAATCGGTGCGCCTAAGCACATCCATTCCCAGATGACGGGTGTAAAAATCAATGGATTTATCTAAATCCCTAACCCGTATCATGGTGTGCAAAAAACGAAATGACTGTTCATTCATTTGATGATCCTTTTATTTTTTGGCTTGTTGTTTGTTCAAACTGTCGGAAATAACACCAAGAACCACATCGGCCGAACGCTCGCCCGGGGACGAGCCACCAAACCCAAGGGTTGCCATGGCATCGACATAGGCCTTGCGTTGTTCCGACCTGGCGCTTTGATCGTCTAAAAGTTTTGTTATTTCTTTGGCAAGCATTTGAGGTTGACATTTTTCAAGCAAAAGCTCGGGGATGGCCGGACGGTCCAGCACCAGATTAACAATGTTTGCATATTTGGCCTTTATTACGCGCTTGGCGATAAGCGCGGTTAATGGGCCAAAACGATAGCCAATAACCGATGGCACCTGAGCTAATGCCAGCTCTAGCGAGACCGTTCCACTGGCCGCCAGCGCCGCGTCGCAGGCTGAAAAGGCATCTCCCTTTTCATCTTCGCCAACGATGCTTACCCGGACCGGCCAGTTTTTAGTGGCGGGCAAAACATGCTCGCGCAACCCCGAAAGCGTAACCACCACCGCCTCAAGTTCGGGATGGGTTTTTTTCAACAATCCCAGCGTATCGCCAAAAACAGGGATCAAGCGTGAGATTTCCCCCATTCGGCTTCCCGGTAACACTGCCAGCAGTGGCGCAAATTCAGAAATTTGGTGACGCTGCCTGAAACCATCGCCATCACCTCCACCAAGTCCGCTTTCAACAACCGGATGGCCGACAAATGTTGCGGGCAACCCAACGGCTTTAAAATATTTTGGCTCAAACGGCAAAAGGCAAAGCAGGTGATCTAAAAAACCGGCTATTTTTTTTGCCCTGCCCGGACGCCATGCCCAGACGCTTGGCGCAACATAATGAACAATTGGAATGTCCGGGCTACGTTTTTTAAGTTTTTTAGCGACCCTGAATACAAAATCAGGGGCATCAATTGTAACCACCACATCCGGACATATGCGTTCAACCTCCTCAACGGTTTGATTTATTCGTCTGAGCAGATTTGGTATTTTCGGCAATACCTCGGTAAAGCCCATAACCGAAAGCTCGGACATGGGAAATATACTTTTCATGCCCATTTCAGAACCAGCGGATTCAATTTTTTCACCACCAATACCTGAAAAGCTTATTTTGCCCCCGGTTTTTTTTATCAACGCCTTTATCAGGTTTGCACCGAGGGCGTCACCGGATGCCTCACCGGCAATTATAAACACTGTTGGTATAGGGTTTTGGTTTTTCATATTTATTTACCAACAGTTCCATTGGGCCCATTAGGCCCATTAAATTCAGATGGATCCAGTCCGATTATAAATACTCCCGCATTGTTTGCGGCGGTTATTACTTTTTCACGCTCGACAATTATTGCACCACCGGCCTCTATTCCAATGCCGCCCAGTTTTGCCGCAGCTACCGCGGTGACCGTATCAACACCTATGGTCGGTAGCTCAACTCGACGCTCCTGCCCCGGTTTGACAACCTTTACCAGAACACCGCCGCCATCAATTTGCATTTTTTCAATACGGGCCAGCATGGCATCGGTTCCGTCTTTTTCTTCCAGTGCGATTATTTTGCCATTACTTACAACCGCGCCTTGCCCTAAATCTTTGCGCCCAAGGTCAAGTGCGGCGTGAATGGCGGTGGATATATCGCTCATGTTTTCGTCGCTGGGGCTTACCCCCCCCAAAACACCAATAGGTGCCAGAAGTTCCGGCAGTACATTATGAACACCGATTATCCGAAAGCCATCGTCTTCTTCCAGCGTTTTAACTATTGCCGAAAGCAAACCGTCATCGCCCAAGGCCATTGCCCCGGTTTTAAGAAAAAATTTTGCCGTTCTGGCGTCGGGCAACAGTGCCCCAATACCCGGACGGCGAATTGTTCCGCCCATTACCAGTTCTTTGCAATTTTGGCTTTTTAAAATATCTATGGCTTTACCAATCGCCCCAAGGCGCAACCAGTCGCATTTATCGGGAATGCCCTGCGTGGTTTCCTTGTCGGTCTGGCCCTTAAAGGCGATAACATGAAAATCCTGATTATTTTTTTTACAGGCATAAATAAGCTTGCGGGGCAGTTCGCCACCGCCCGCTATTATACCTATTTTATGGTTGCTATCAGGAGCCATCTTCCGACTTCGGCTGGCAGAAAGATCTGGAGCTATCTGTGGTGACGAATTCTATTATTTCCATCACCGGCTCAACTTCTTTGAACATTTCCGCTACGTCCTTAATGCGTTCAGCCATGGTTCCTTCGTTGGCAAATAGCAAACGATAGGCATTGCGCAATGAATGTATTGTTTCACGATCAAAACCACGGCGTTTGATACCAACAAGGTTAAGCCCGGAAAGGCCACCACGATTACCAATAACCATTCCATAGGGTATGACATCGCTTTCGGCGCCGCTCATACCGCCAAGCATCGCATGTTTGCCGATGCGGGCAAATTGGTGAACGGCGGAAAGGCCGCCAATAATTGCAAACTCACCGACCTCTACGTGCCCAGCAAGGGTGGCATTGTTTACCAAAATTACGTTATTGCCAATCTGACAGTCATGGGCAACATGTGCGCCAACCATAAACAAGCAATTGTCGCCAACCTTGGTCAATAATCCGCCGCCTTCGGTGCCGGGGTTCATGGTTACGTGTTCGCGGATTGTGTTGTTTGAACCAATTTCCAAGCGCGATACCTCGCCCCCATATTTTAGATCCTGCGGTTCGGAACCGATGGAAGCAAACGGAAATATACGGGTTCCGCTGCCAATGGAGGTAACCCCACCAACAACAACGTGGGAAAATATTTTAACGCCGCTTTCGATTGTTACGTTGGGGCCAATAACCGAATAGGGGCCAATCTCTACCTCATCGCCTATTTTTGCGCCGTCTTCAACTATTGCCGTGGGATGAATGTTTGTCATTATTATTGTTATTCCCTATCCATAATCATTGCTGAAAATACGGCTTGAGAAACCAGCTTTCCATCGACCATGGCCTTGCCACTAAATTTATAAACATTTCTTTTTGATCTTATTAGTTCGACATTCAATTCAAGAACGCACCCGGGCACAACCGGTTTTCTGAAACGCGCCGAATCAACGGTCATAAAATAAACCAGCTTGCCTTCGGCATCGCTGCCCAGTGAGGCAACGACCAGCACCCCGGCGGTTTGTGCCATTGCCTCAACGATTAAAACGCCGGGCATAACAGGATGGCCGGGAAAATGCCCACGGAAAAAATCCTCATCACCGGTAACATTTTTTATTCCAACCGCCGATACATCAGGTTTTAAATCCTCAATCCGGTCTATCAGCAGAAATGGATCACGATGCGGGATCATGTCCTTGATTCTGTTTTGGTCTAAAGTTGTTTCGAGACTCAATGTCAGGATTCCTTTTTTGATTTAATAAGTTTTGATAAAGCCGCAACCTGACGAAAAAATTCGCGGTGCGGTATTGCCGGCGTGCCTACCAGTCTGGCACCCGGCTCTACATCACGCATAATGCCACTTTGTGCGGCAATTTGCGCGCCATCACCGATGCTAATGTGACCGGCAAAACCCGACTGTCCGCCAAGCATAACAAAATTTCCGACCTTGGTGCTGCCTGATATTCCGACAAGACCGGCCACGAAGCAGCCCATTCCTATTTCAACGTTATGGCCTATCTGAACAAGGTTATCAATTTTAGTTCCGTCACCGATTATGGTGTCCGGCCCCGCCCCGCGATCTATGGTGGTATTTGCTCCAATTTCGACCATATCCCCGATAATTACCCGGCCCAGTTGCGGCACCTTAATATGCCCTTCGGGTGGGCCACCCGGTGCAAAACCAAAACCGTCCTGCCCGATGCGAACACCGGGATGCAAGATACAGCCGTTTCCAATAAATGCGTATTGCACGGTCACCCCGGTCGCCACCATACAGCCTTCGCCCAGCTTCACGCCGGGGCCAACATAGCTTCCATGCCCAATTGATGTACCATTGCCGATGACCGCGCCCGCACCAACATAAGCACCGTCCTCAACCCTGCAGCCGTTACCAATAGTTGCGGTTTTATCAATGTTGGCGTTTTTTGATATTTTTTCTTCAAGGGCCTGAGCCGGATAAAATGCCTGCGCTACTCTGGCATATGCTTGATAAGGTTTATCCGTAACAAGCAAGACCATTCCATCCGGTGCACGCGACACATAATCCGGATGAACAATGCACGCGCCGGCGTTGCTTTTGGTAAAGGCTTCTATGTATTTTTTGTTATCAAGAAAGCTGATGTCGCCTTTGCCTGCGCTATTGATGGCCGCCACGTCTTCAAACGTAATGCTTTTATCATCTGTGCCATGAATTTCTGCTTCGGCTATAACAGCCAGTTCATGAAGGGGGAAAGGCCCTGCTCGATTAAAAAAAACCGGATCAGCCATTACTTAATCTCCTGACCACATCTCATTTGCCTGGGTTCGATACCTTAACCGCAGGAAGGTTCTTATCGAGACGTCCAAGAACATCGGAAGTAAGGTCAAGAACCTGCGCGTTGGCTATTGTAGCTGATTTTTTTAAAATCAGCGTATATCCGTCTTCCACAATTATTTTCTGAATTACCTCAAGTATTGCCTTGTCGACCTTTGCCGTGGCTTCAGATTGCACCCTTCCCAAAGATTGTTTTGAATCCTGAACACGCTTTTGCAGCGCAGAAAGGCGTTTTTCAAACTTTATCCTCTCAGCGTTAAAAGCGTCGGGGGAAAGTATTGTGCGTTGACGGGCAAGTTCATTGTTGGCTTTTCTGAGGTCTGTTTCTTCTTTTTGTATAACCGACTGAATGTCATTTCTGAACTTTGTAATTTGCTTGCGAATATTTTTTACCGCAGATGAGTTTGCCCGCACACCTTCGATATTTATTATACCGACCTTGATAAATACTTCGGTTTTCTTGGCGCCTTCGCCAGTGGCCGGTGTTTGTGCCATTGAAATATGCGGGAAAAACAGCGCAACACCGGCAGCTAGCAACACGGCAGAAACTACATGAGCTAAGGTTTTCAAGTTAATCTCCTGAAAAAGTAATATTTAAAATCTTGTTCCAAAACTAATGCGAAAGCTTTCAAGCTTATCATAGTCTTCTTTCATTATGGGAATGCCGTACTCAAGACTTATCGGGCCAATTGGCGAAATCCATGAAATACCTGCGCCAGCGGAGGTACGGACATTGCTGTCCTCGTAGATATTGCTGCTGGATGGATTAACTCCCGTAAGTGAGCCAAAATCGGTGAAAAGCTTGCCGGAAATCCCCATCTCTGGCGGTAGGCCAAGCGGAACCTCAAGATCAAGCCCGCCATTATAAATATATTCCCCACCAAGGGAATCCAGAGATGTTTTGTCGCGCGGGCCAACCCCGCCAACCGCAAAGCCGCGCAGGCTAGAACCACCAAGAGAAAATCTATCAAGAACGCTTACATCTTCGCCCAATCCGGTTACCACGCCCACACTTCCCGACACCGATAAAATCCACCCTTTTGCCAACTGGTGATAGCTTGCGGCGGCAAGGCGGTTCTTGAGGTATTTGGAATCACCACCCAGTCCGGCAAGGTCGTTATTCATCCGCACAAAATATCCGTCAGTCGGGGAGGTTTTGCTATTTCTCTTGTCATAAAAAAGTATGTGGCCAATTTCCGAATGGAGCGAGCTCCCGGCCTGCTCCTTGATAAAGTCTGATGCCGTGTCTTGAACGTCGCTTATATCGCTTGATTTAATTGTGTAGCGCCAACTTTGGCTAAGCAGTTCGGTAATCGGGTACCCCGCCCGCAGAGAAAGCCCGGTTTGCGACGAACTAAACGAGCTGGAATCTTGCATATCAAGGGTGGAATGAAAGACATCAAACCCAGCAGAAACTTCTCTGTTTAAAAAGTATGGCTCGGTAAAACTTAGTTTAATGCTGCTTGAGTTACCTGCCAGTACCCCGTTGAGGTTAAGGCTTTGGCCTTTACCAAGCAGGTTTCTTTCTTTAATCCCGATATCAAGCAGTGGGCCGCTATCGGTTGAGTAGCCAACACCAAACGACAATGCCCCGGTTGATTTTTCTTCAACGGCAACGCTCACAACGCTTTTGTCGGGCGCACTTCCGGGGGAATTGCTTATCTCAACATTCTTGAAAAAATCCAGATCATTTATTCTTTTAAATGTGTCGGATATCTTGGAGGTATTAAACGCATCACCCTCGACCAGACGAAACTCACGCCTTATCACCTCATCAAGTGTACGCGAGTTTCCGATTATATTTATGCGTTCAACAAATATTCTTGGGCCATCCGCAATATCAAAAGTAATGTCGATAACGTGATTTTCGGTATCACGTTTTGGTTTTGGCCTTACCTCAACGAAGGCATAGCCAAGCGCACCAACGGCATCAACAAGAGAGCTAACTGCGACATCAACCTGTTCTGCGTCATACCACCCCCCCTTTTCAATATTTATTACACCGTCAATGCTTTCCGGTTCCATATCTTTAAGGTTCACGTTGGTGCTTATTTCACCAAAGCGATAACGTTCGCCTTCTTCAACGGTAAAAGTAATGAAAAAATTCTGCCTGTCGGGCGTCATTTCCGCAACTGCAGAAAGAACATTAAAATCTGCATAGCCATTGTTCAGGTAATGGTGACGCAATAATTCCCTGTCAAAGGTAAGGCGATCCGGATCGTAGGTATCATCGGATGACAAAAAGCGATACCAGCGCGTTTCAACCGTGCGAATAACATCGCGCAGATCGCCATCATCAAAATCATTATTGCCGATAAACCTGATGTTTTGAACTTTGGCAAGGGCCCCTTCGTTGATTTCATAAACCAGATCTATGCGGTTTTGTTCCAGCTGAATTATTTTGGGCTCGACGGTGACGGCAAACCTTCCTTCGCGGCGATAGATATCCTGCAGGCGGTTCACATCGCTTTGTACCTTGGTCCGGGTATAAATAAGGCGCGGCTTTAACGATATCTCTACCGCCAGCTCTTCATCTTTGATGCGCTTGTTGCCTTCAAATGCAATCCTGTTGATAACCGGGTTTTCAACCACGTTGACCACCAGGGTGTCCCGGTTCCGAGATATGGCCACATCGGCGAAAAGTCCGGTTGCAAAAAGCGATTTAAGCGACCTGTCTACGCGAAGCGGATCAAAGGTATCGCCTTCGCGAACCAAAAGGTACGAGCGTATGGTTTCCGGCTCTACCCGAGCCGATCCCTCAACTACAATTTCACGAATTACACCACCACCGCTTTGGGCGTACGCATGGGAAGCAGGCATCATGAATACCGGCATGAAGGCCAGTAAAATGGCGGTCAAGACAAAAACAACTCTACGCAACAAAAACCCCCTACCTTTATAAGTTCCGCTTCTTTTGGCGGAGCGTGCAAACAAACATGACACAAACGCACCCTGATACAATAGAGCCATAATAGCCCTTTCACCTATTATTTCAGGACTTTATGTCAAAAAAGGTTAACTCATTCCAAATCGTTCAAGAATTCGCTCAAAATCGTTCCAGGTAGCAAAAATCATTAGAAGAAAGACCAAGATCATCCCAAACCTGAACCCATATTCCTGTACTTGCTGGCTAAGGGGGCGGCCGCGAAGTGCCTCAAATATGTAATACACAAGGTGCCCGCCATCGAGCATGGGAACCGGAAACAGGTTAATCAGTCCCAGATTTATGCTGAGCGCCGCCATAAACGTAAGCATTGTAATTGCGCCGCTTTGCACCGCCTCACCGGAATATTGGGCTATTGAAATAACCCCGCCCAGTTCCTTGGCGCTCCTATCTCCCGATATCATTTCCGAAACCACGCCAAGTATGCGCGCGCTAATCATATAGGTTTGCTTTACCCCCACCCATACGGCGGTAAATGGGTCGGTGCGAACCTGTTCGACAAATTCCGGGTGCGGCCTGACCCCAAGCAAGCCACGGGATTTTGCCTCTTCACGGACATCGTCGGCATCTCTGTCTCTTGAACTGCCATCTTCGTCATCTTCGTGGTCTTCGCTTTCTTCAATACCCAGCCTCTGGCCAAACTCCTTCATGGACACGGTTCTGGGTGTTGCCTTAATGGAGATTATCTTGCCATCACGCTCTACGGTAAAAACCAGCTGATTATTGGCGTTTACCGCCACAATTTGGCTCAATTCCTCGAACCACTGGATTGGATTTCCGTTTATGGCGGTTATGGCGTCACCGGCCACAAATCCTGAACTCTCGGCCGCGCTATCGTCCATCACCTCGCCAATAACAGAATATGGCTTAGGCAGGCCCAACGCCGCGCTCATAAACGCAAAAAGGACTATGGCAAACAGGAAATTAGCAATAGGGCCAGCCGAAACTATCGCGGTTCTTTTGGAAAGCGGCTTGTGGTGAAAGGATACCTTTTTTTCTTCATCGGTCATGGGCCGGTCTTCGGTGTCGTCAATTCCGGTGACAATGTCGCCCTCGCCAAACATCTTGACGTATCCGCCCAAAGGAACGGCAGAAATGCGCCACCTTGTGCCATGGCGGTCTTCAAAACCGTATAATTCACTACCAAAACCTATGGAGAATATCTCGACTTTTACTCCGGCCCATCTGGCGACCAGAAAGTGACCCAGTTCGTGAACAAAAATCAGCACCGAAAGAACCAGAAGAAAGGGGATTACATATTCCCAGATAAAGCTAAATAATTCCATGAAATCAACTTATTATTGTTATTAATTAATCTTATTTATTAAGTATTGATGAGGCTAAGAGCAACCTTTCTCGCCTCATCATCAATAGCCAAAACATCATCAAGGCTGCCCATGGCGCTTGAATCAACTGTTTCAAGCACGCTTTCAACAATTTCGGCAATTTGTAAAAAACCTACCCTGCCCTGAAGAAAGGCAGCCACCGCTATTTCATTGGCCGCGTTGAGGATTGTGGGCGCACTTTTACCAGTTTGCAAGGCTTGGCGTGCAAGCCTAAGGGCCGGAAAGCGTTCTTCATCGGGGGCTTCAAAATCCAGCCTACCCACATCGGCCAGAGACAGCATTTTTGAAGGCGCTTTCATCCTGCCGGGCCACGCAAGGGCATAGGCTATGGGTGTTCGCATATCAGGCGTGCCCATTTGGGCCAGAACCGAGCCATCCACGTAGGAAACAAGGCTATGGACAACCGATTGGGGGTGAACCAAAACCTCGATTGCCTCAAGGGCAACCGGAAACAGGTGAAATGCCTCTATTATTTCAAGACCCTTGTTCATCATGGTGGCTGAATCGATAGATATCTTGGCGCCCATATCCCAGTTTGGGTGCTTTAGTGCGCGCTCGGGCGTAACGTCCGCCATTTCAGCAAGGCTTAATTCGCGAAACGGGCCGCCAGATGCGGTAAGGGTAATGCCGGCCACGCTTTTGGGGTTGTCAAAATCGAAAACCTGAAAAATCGCGCTATGCTCGGAATCGACCGGGATAAGCGTTGCGCCGCCTTTACTTACTTCGGCCAAAAGCAGCTCGCCCGCCGAAACAAGGCATTCCTTGTTGGCCAGCGCCACCATGGCCCCCCTTTTTGCGGCTTCCATGGTTGGTTTTAGTCCGGCCGCGCCAACGATTGACGCAACAACCATGTCGGACGGCATTGATGCGGCCTCAACCAGTGCGGCTTCACCGGCGCAGGCTTTAATTTTTGTTCCGGAAAGTGCATTTTTTAAATCATCATACGCGCTCTCATCGTTAATAACCGCAACTGACGCACCCAGCTTGATGGCCTGCTCGGCCAGCAGCTTCCAGTTGCTTCCGGCTGTCAGGGCCTCAACTGTAAATGCGTTCTGGTTGCTTTCAAGCAAATCAACCGTATTACAGCCAATAGAGCCAGTTGAGCCAAGCACGCTAATGCTGCGAGGCTGCGTTTGCGGATTTTTAAGTGGTGCGTGTGATACCGCCATCAAATAACGCTCCCGGCAAAAGCCAGATTTAGCAAAGCCAGCGCAATTGAGGCCGACATCAAGCCATCAACCCGGTCAAACAATCCGCCGTGTCCGGGAATTACGTTTCCTGAATCCTTGACCCCGAAACGACGCTTGACCATGCTTTCAAACAAATCGCCCAATTGGGAAATAACCGAAATTCCTGCGCTAATACCTATGATGGTCATTGATCCCGGCAATTCCTGCTGCTGGTTAAAAAATACCGGAACATAAAACCCGGCAATAACGGCCAGCACTACCCCGCCAATAAACCCCGACCATGTTTTATTGGGGCTGATGGATGGTGCCAGTTTCGGGCCACCAAGGGTTCGCCCAAAAAAGTATCCGCCAATATCGGTTGACCACACAACCGCAAGCAGCCAGACAAAATGAAAAAGCCCCTGATCGCTTCCTTCGCGTAACCACCAAAGGGCAAATATGGCAGCTGCTATATAAACACCGCCCAGCAATATCCATAGTTGGCTACGACCAACCATTTTTGTCCACTCATAGACCAATATCATGGCCGCAAGCGCTATCATCAATTCAAAGACAATGCCGCCAGTAAAAACCACCCACAAAACCACGGGTGCCAGAATAACTGCGGAAATAATCCGTAGAACGATTGTATTTTTTGTTTTTTCAGCCACGAACCTTGCCATACCTGCGATCACGTGCGCCAAACTCGGCAAGCGCAGCCTCAAAATCATTAGCCGAAAAATCAGGCCACAAAGTGTCTATGAAAATAAACTCTGAATAAGCTGTCTGCCACAAAAGGAAATTGCTTATTCGTTTTTCGCCCGATGTTCGTATCAAAACATCGGGGTCGGGGATGTCTGAGGTTTCCAAAAAACCGGAAAACATTTTCTCATCAATTTCCGAAACATCAATATCGCCCTCTTTGGCCTTTGTGGCGATAGATTTGGCGGCTTCCACTATTTCCGCGCGGCCACCATAAGAAAGCGCAATAACCAGTGTTATTTTTTTGTTTTCTCTGGTGCGCTCCTCGGCTCCGGAAATAAGTTCCTGTATGTCATCCGGAAGAAGAGAGCGATTGCCAATTACCCGTAGACGCACGCCATCTTTTTCCAACGATTTTACCTCGCGCTTGAGATAAAACCGCAAAAGCCCCATAAGGTCGGTAACCTCCTCATCGGGACGGCTCCAGTTTTCAGACGAAAATCCAAATAACGTAAGATAAGAAACCCCGGCATCTGCCGCCGCACGAACCGCCTTGCGTGCGGCCTCTGCACCACGCTGATGTCCGGCACTGCGCGGCAGACCGCGAGCCTTGGCCCAGCGCCCATTTCCATCCATGATAATGGCAACATGAACCGGCTGGGGCCTGCTGGCCCCTCGTTCGCCTGGCCCTTGTTCGCCGGGCCCTTGTTCGCCTGGATTAAGTGCTGATTCTGCTTTTACGGACATCTGGATTAAGGCCTTTGTTTAAACCTGCATTATATCTTTTTCTTTTTGCGCCAAAGAATCGTCGATTTTTTTGATAAAATCATCGGTCAATTTCTGGATTTCATCCGAATACTGATGATGGGCGTCCTCTGAAATATGGCTGTCCTTTTCCATTTTTTTCAGTTCGTCCATGCCATGACGGCGAACGTTGCGCACCGAAACCCGAGCTTCCTCGGTGTATTTACCGGCAATTTTAGCCAGCTCGGTACGGCGCTCCTCGTTTAGCGGAGGAATTGGAATGCGTATCAGTTGCCCATCGACAGCCGGGTTAAGACCAAGACCGGAATCAATAATCGCTTTTTCAACCGATTTAATCATTCCCTTGTCCCAAACCTGAACAGAAATCATTCTTGCTTCGGGAACGCTTACCGAACCAACCTGATTTAAGGGCATATCCGAGCCGTAGGCATTTACCATCACCGGATCAAGCAAGCTAACCGAAGCACGTCCGGTTCTGAGCCCTGAAAATTCCTTGTGCAAAACATCAACCGCGCCTTCCATGCGACGACCAATATCTTCTTTAAGTCCTTTTATGTTAGCTTCAGCCACTTTTCTGCTTCCTTCTCAAAAATCATTCAACAATCGTAAATGTACCCTTGCCATCGACCACTTCGGCAAATGCGCCGGGTTCTTTAAGCGAGAACACCAAAATTGGTAAATCGTTATCGCGCGCCAAGGCGATGGCGGATGTATCCATAACACGAAGATCGCGCGCCAACACATCCTGATAGGCCAATTTTTCGTAACGTTCGGCATCCGGGTTTGTTTTTGGATCGGCCGAATAAACACCATCAACCTGCGTGCCCTTAATCAACGCATCGCAACCCATTTCGGTGGCGCGCAAGGCGGCGGCGGTATCGGTGGTGAAAAACGGGTTACCGGTTCCGGCGGCAAAAATAACCACGCGCCCCTTTTCAAGGTGCCTTATGGCCCGCCGGCGAATAAATTGCTCGCAAACCATGTCCATGGGTATTGCCGACTGAACCCGGGTGCTGATGCCAATTGCCTCAAGCGCGCTTTGCATGGCAAGGGCGTTCATTACGGTGGCCAACATTCCCATATAATCGGCAGAGGTGCGCTCAATATTACTGGCGGCGCCTGAAACCCCGCGAAAAATGTTTCCGGCCCCTATTACCAGAGCCAATTCAACGCCCATGTCATGGACCGATTTAATTTCACCGGCAAGACGCTCAACCGTTGGTGCATCAAGGCCAAATGCCTTGTCGCCCATAAGCCCTTCGCCGGACAGCTTTAATAATACACGCTTGTACTTGACGGACTTTGCCATATTAACCCCTGTTTTGCCCCGCGCAGCATTCCCAGCTTAGATTCTACCTGCCTGATAATAGCCTATTGTGTGCGCATGGGGCCTAAAAAAGGGGCAGAACCAATTAAGGCGCTGCCCCTTATTTTTTAGCCTTATCAGCCGCCAACTGCGGCGGCCACCTCGGCGGCAAAGTCTTCTTCTTTTTTCTCGATACCTTCACCGAGACCGAAGCGGGTGAAGGACTTGATTTCCAAGCCATCACCGGCGGCCTCAACGGCCTTGCCTACCTTGTTTTCGCCATCAATAACGAAGGTTTGCTCCAAAAGGCAAACTTCCTCGTAGAATTTGCGAATGCGGCCTTCGATCATTTTTTCAATAATGTTTTCCGGCTTGCCTGATTCACGGGCCTGTTCGGTCAAAAACGTTTTTTCCTGCTCAACAATGGCCGGATCGAGGTCGCCCTGACCAAGAGACTGCGGGCTAGTGGCGGCAACATGCATTGCCACCTGTTTGCCAATGGCATCTGCGGCGGCTGCATCAGCACCGCTGGTTGCCACCAAAACACCAATTTTACCAAGTCCGGGCTGAATTGCGCCGTGGACGTAGCTGGAAATTACACCGCCATCAATGGTTTCAATCCCAACCCGGCGAATATTCATATTTTCACCAATGGTGG
>DAOWFT010000174.1 GCA_030637845.1 Thalassospiraceae bacterium | reverse complement strand
CGAAGCCGACGTGAGCGCCGGAACGGTTTCATTGATTGTTTTGGAAATGGGTGGCTCGTCTAATTTGTGTGCCGGCCTTACCCCCGGGCAACCGATTGTATTAATGGGCCCAACCGGAACCCCAACCGAAACGCCGGGTGGTGAAACCGTGTTGCTGGCAGGTGGCGGGCTGGGTAATGCGGTACTGTTTTCAATCGGCCAAGCATTTCGTGCGGCTGGTTCAAAGGTTTTATATTTTGCGGCCTATAAAAAAACCATCGATCGCTATCATACAGAAAAAATAGAAGCCGCCGCCGACACTATTATATGGTGTTCAGACGAAGACCCCGGCTTTAATCCGGGCCGCGATGGCGACAGGGCATTTGTCGGCAACATTGTCGAGGCCATGACGGCCTATGGTAAGGGTGAATTACTTGATGGCTCCGGGCCAATTGATTTAGGCGAAGTTGACCGCATAATTGCCATTGGTTCAGACATGATGATGAAGGCGGTAACCGATGCCCGCCACTCCATATTGAAAGATTACTTAAAAGACAGCCATCAGGGCATTGGCTCCATCAACAGCCCAATGCAATGCATGATGAAAGAAATATGTGCTCAGTGCCTGCAACGCCATGTTGATCCAAAAACGGGCGAGGAAAAAGTTGTCTTTTCTTGTTTCAATCAAGACCAGCCACTTGATCTGGTTGATTTTGGCTCGCTTAAAGGGCGCCTCAGGCAAAACTCGGTCTCGGAAAAACTAACTGCCAGATGGATAGAGCATTGCCAAAGCCAAGCTTGAAAGCCTTGCCAAGCCTGAAAGCCTTGATTGACGTTTGCGCGTACCCGTTTTACTTTCTGAAATCATTTAGCCAATCCTTTAGTCAATCCTTTAGCCTAGGCCGGAACCATAATTAACCATGCCCTATAAACCTGAAAATATTTCTGCCCATACTCGTGAGCTTGCCCGCCATTCAAAGGCATGGCCGTTTGCCGAGGCCCGGGCCTTGGAAAAAAAATTGGGTGGCGCAGGAAACGCAAAGTTACCGGAAAAAGGCTACGTCCTGTTTGAAACTGGTTACGGCCCATCCGGCCTGCCCCACATTGGAACATTTGGCGAAGTTGCCCGCACCACCATGGTCAGAAATGCCTTTGCCGCGCTTACCGGCCTTGAAACAAAACTGTTTGCCTTTTCAGACGACATGGATGGCCTGAGAAAAGTTCCAGATAACATTCCGGGTGGCGAAGCAATGGAGCAGCATTTAGGCAAACCCCTAACGCAAGTTCCCGACCCGTTTGGCACGCACGAAAGTTTTGCCCATCATAACAATGCCCGCTTGCAATCTTTTTTAGATGAGTTCGGTTTTGATTATGATTTCAAATCGGCCACCGAAGAATATAAAGCGGGCCATTTTGATAAAACGCTTATTTCGGTTTTGGCCCATTATGACAAGGTGTTGGAAGTAATATTGCCGACATTGGGGGCTGAGCGCCGTGCCACCTATTCACCGTTTTTGCCCATTTGCCCGGATACGGGAAAAGTATTGCAGGTTGCGATTTTAGAACGCGACACAGATGCCGGAACAATTGTTTATGAAAATGAATTGGGTAAAAAAGTTGAAACACCCGTCACCGGCGGTGCCTGCAAATTACAATGGAAAGCAGACTGGGCCATGCGCTGGACCGCGTTGGAAGTCGATTATGAAATGTCGGGCAAAGATTTAATCGATTCGGTTAATTTATCCGGGCGCATTTGTCGCGCCATTGGCGGGCGGCCCCCGGTTAGCATGACGTACGAATTATTTTTAGACGAAAACGGTGAAAAGATTTCAAAATCAAAAGGCAATGGCCTGGCAGTCGAAGAATGGTTGCGTTACGCCACGCCGGAAAGCCTCAGCCTGTTTATGTATCAAAAACCAAAAACCGCCAAGCGGCTGTTCTTTGATGTTATTCCTAAAAATGTAGATGAATATCTTACATTTATTACCAAGTTCCCCGAACAAGAAGAAAAAGACCAGCTAAACAGCCCGGCTTGGCATATTCATGGTGGCCATCCACCGGCTTCGGAAATGCAGTTTTCGTTCAATATATTGCTAAATCTGGCTAGCGTTTGTCATTCCGAAGACAAGGCGGTGTTGTGGAGTTTCATTTCCCGCTACCGTCCCGATGCCAGCCCCGAAAGCGCGCCCATACTTGATAAGCTTGTCGAGGGTGCAATTAATTATTATAGCGATTTTGTTAAACCCAATAAAAACTTTCGTAGCCCCTCGGATGTTGAGCGCGCCGCATTGGATGATTTAAAATCATCGCTGGAAAAAATGGACGTGAGCGCCAGCGCCGAAGAAATCCAAACCGAAGTTTACGAAGTCGGCAAACGCCATGGGTTCGAAAACCTGCGCGAATGGTTCAAGGCATGTTATGAAATACTGCTGGGCCAGGAACAGGGCCCGCGCATGGGTTCGTTTATCGCCCTTTACGGGGTTGAGGAAAGCGCAAACCTAATCACACGCGCCCTGGCCGGCGAAGATCTTTCTTAGAAGGCCTCATAAATATTAAATTATTGTGCCGCCCAAACTATGCGAGAAATCCATTCGACCTCGCTTAGGGGGATGTTGCGGTCTTTGTGTGCCGGGTTGATGGATGAAAGCTCAACGCTTAGCGCGGTTTTGCGCTTTAATGTTTTTGCCGTTACCTCACCCGATGTTGTTTTTACCACCCCCCGGTCGCCACGGCGCACCCCGGCATCGGGCGATATGATAACCACGTCGCCATCACGCAAAACCGGATCCATGCTGTCGCCGGTAATTTCCAGCGCGTAGGCATGACGGT
>DAOWFT010000087.1 GCA_030637845.1 Thalassospiraceae bacterium | reverse complement strand
GGCGTAAACCGAGAATCGTTTCTTGCGGTTTATGGCAGGCGGCTACGCGAAGCATACCCCAAGGGCGCAGACGGGCGCACAGTTTATAAAATGCGCCGCACTTTTATACTTGCGGTGAAAGATTAGTCTTGCGTCTTAATCACCAAGAACGACGCCTTCGCGTCTTAATCCCCAAGAACGACGCCTTCGCGTCTTAATCCCCAAGGACGACGCCTTCGCGTCTTGGATCAGCCGCACCGACCAGACCGCCATCCTTCATGCCGACAAAATGCAAACCGCTGGTTGTTTGTTTCATCCGCACTTCGTGGCCGATATCTTCCAGCGGTTTTTTTAATATTTCTGCGGCACTGTTAATTTCCAGTTCAACCGCACCACCACGGCTAAGAAAGTGGGGCATGGAAAGCGCCTCACCGGGTGAAAGTTCCCAATCGAAAAGGGCAACAATTGCTTGCGCGACATAACCGATAATGGAGGAGCCACCGGGCGATCCTATGGCGGCAATTGTATTTCCGTCGGCATCAAATACTAGCGTTGGGGCCATTGATGAGCGCGGGCGTTTTCTCGGGCCCACCTGATTGGCAACCGGTGCGCCGTTCACTTCGGGGCGGAATGAAAAATCGGTCAATTGATTATTGAGCAAAAACCCGCGAACCATCAATCTGGAACCAAAGGCACTTTCAATGCTCGACGTCATGGCAACCGCGTTACCGTTCGCATCAATCACGCTCAAATGCGTGGTTGAAATGCCATAGCTTTCATCAGAGGTCCCGTATTTATTATGGCTGCTCATTCCCGGCATTCCCGGTGCGGCCGGGCCCGATGCGGCACTTGGGTTTATGGTTCCGGCGCGGGCTTTAAGATAATCCGGGGAGATTAATCCTTCTGGCCACGGAACGAACCGTGGGTCGCCGATATACGCGGCACGGTCTGCAAAGGCCAATTTTGATGCCTCGCTAATCAGGTGGGCTGCCTGCAGGCTGCCCGGCCTTGTATTTTGCAAATCAAATTCTTGCATCATTCCAAGTATCTGCAACGTGGCGATGCCGCCCGATGATGGTGGGCCCATGCCACAGACCAGCATGGTGCGATATGGCCCGCAGACCGGGTCACGTTTTTTTGCCCGGTAGGCAACCATGTCGGTGCTTGTGATTGTTCCGGGGTTAACCGATGCTTCGCGCACGGTTTGGCCGATGTCATAACCAATGGGGCCAAGGTAAAACGCCTTTGCCCCTTGTTCGGCGATGGTTCTGTACGTGGCCGCCAGTTTTTTATTGGTAAGTTTTTCGCCTGCTTGAAGCGGGGTTCCGTCTTTGTGGAAAAAATAATTTCTGGTTGGGGTGAATGTATCTAAAGCGGATGCCCCGGCAATTAATTGTGCCAACCGGGGTGAAACCGTAAATCCATTTTCCGCCAGTTTAATTGCCGGCCCAAAAAGTTTGGCCCATGGCAGCTTGCCCTGCTCGGCGTGAACTTGTTCTAGCATTGCCAACAGCCCCGGAACCCCCACCGAAAGACCGCCAAGGCGGGCCGCGGCAAATGATTTGGGCTTGCCGTCCAGATTGAGGAACATGCCCGGCGTTGCCCCATCGGGTGCTGTTTCGCGGCCATCCCATGCGGCTATTTCACCATTTTCGGAATTAAACGAAAGCATAAATCCGCCGCCGCCGATGCCGCTTGATTGCGGCTCGACCAGACCAAGAACCATCTGGGCGGCTATGGCCGCATCAACCGCCGAGCCACCAGAACGTAGCATTTCAAGCCCGGCATCCGCCGCCAGTGGATTTGCCGCGGCTATCATGTGTTTTTCAGACTTTAGCGTGGCGGCGGTGGTTTTGGATTTAGGGATGGCAATATTTGGCAGCGCCCCACTAGGCGCACAGGCGCTTAAAAACAGCGCAATTGCCAGGGTAGCTATCAGGCCGAGCGTCATGGGGGCTGGGTTGTAAATGGCTGTTTTCATTCATTCTCTCAGGATTATTCAGCTAACTATAGATGCCATGCTAACGGCCATTTTGTATTTTGCAAACGCATTTGCTTACCCTTTCTAAGCTACGGCATTTTGCTATAATAGGCGTATGGAAAATACGGCTACAATCGTTGATGCGGTGGGCAAGGATACCCTGATAATCTTGTTGGTGCTGTTTGCCGGCGTCCTTTATTGGGCCTTCAAACCCAGATGGGACAAGCGCAATGATGATAAAAATGATACCGACATAAATATTCCGCCCGATCTCTGAGGGCGCCCATATGCCCGCTTTGCAACCAGCGTCATAGGCGTTACTCTTGTCGGTAACTTAAAATATAAAGGCCATAAATAAAATGAGCACCCATCAATCACCCAAGCTCGACGCCGCCATGCGCCCGGTTACCGCACCAGATATTCGGGCGCGCAAGCGTTCCCGTGGGTCCGAGCCACTTGTCTGCCTTACGTCCTATACCACGCTGACCGCCCGCCTGCTTGATGCCCACACCGACCTTATGCTTGTGGGCGACAGCCTTGGGATGGTTCTGTATGGGCTGGAAACCACCGTTGGCGTAACCCTGGATATGATGATTGCCCACGGCCAGGCGGTAATGCGCGGCACCAGACGTTCGTGTGTGGTGGTTGATATGCCCTTTGGCACCTATCAGGAAAGCCCGGAAATGGCGTTTAGAAATGCTGCCCGCATAATGAAAGAAGTCGGTTGCGCCGGGGTAAAGTTCGAAGGTGGCGTGGAAATGGCACCAACTGTTAAATTCCTGAGCGAACGGGGAATCCCGGTCATGGGTCAT
>DAOWFT010000009.1 GCA_030637845.1 Thalassospiraceae bacterium | reverse complement strand
CTCAGGAATTGAAAGAAGAAAGCTAGCGGGCTCGAGACCCGGCCGAGCCCACAACAAGAGAAGAGCACGATCTTATTGGATTTCTAAGGGCGTAGAATACCCATACTGCCGGACCGGTTGAAAATACTGCCCTTTGCGCCCCTCTCTCAGCCAACCACAATCAACACCCCTCAATTGAATGCGGAGATACTTTTAGATGTTTATCCAAACCGAGGCGACCCCCAACCCCGATACCCTGACGTTTCTTCCGGGCTGCGAGGTCATGGGTTCCGGCACCGCCAACTTTACCAAGGCGCTTGAAGCCGAGCCATCACCACTGGCAACCCGCCTGTTCGCGCTTGATGGCGTGGCCGGGGTGTTTTTGGGTTCCGACTTCATAACCGTAACCCGCGACGGCGCCGATTGGGACGCCCTGCGCCCCCGGGTTTTGGCCGCAGTTATGGACCATTTCACCCAAGGCCAGCCGGTAATGGCAGGTGCCGCCGCCAGCGATGACGACGGTGCCGACGATAGCGATGTGGTAAAACAAATAAAGGAACTAATCGAAACCCGGGTTCGCCCGGCAGTCGCCCAAGACGGTGGCGACATAGTTTTCAAATCGTTCGAAGACGGAATTGTTTATTTGCACATGCAGGGTGCCTGCGCCGGTTGCCCCAGTTCGACCATGACCTTGAAAAACGGCATTGAAAACATGCTGCGTCATTATGTTCCCGATGTGCAGGAAGTTCGTGCCGTCGAACAGTGAAGGCCGATGGTCTAAGCACCAAATATAGGGGCAAATTGTCCACACATTACCGTATGTGCGAATCGTGTCGGGCATGGGTCACATATTTGGAAAAGGCCGCAAAATTTCCAAAAATCCATAATAATTACCCCTGTTTTCAATGGGTTCTAAAAAGATGATTTTTGGGGGTGGCATAATTTACTAAAATTTCATATTAACTCGCCCAAGCTAGCTGTCATAAGAAAGCGTTAACCATGAAAATCGCCCGCTGGCTTGTTTTAATGCGGCGATAATAATTTAAGTCAATAATTTAAGTGGGCGGCGTCTGAGACAATTTAGTTTTGGCAATTTTTGCCACTTTTAATTTTTTGTAATTAACCGGAACGCAAACGATAAAAATGAAAATAACCAATTTCAATCTAGGCACCTTGGCCCTGGCCGCGACCATGACGGGAACCCTGATGGGTGCCGCCATGCTGATGCCGCCCGTGGGCGGAGCGGTTGCGCCCAAGGCATCGTTTGAGCTTTCCGCGTCAAATGTCATGGGCGCCATAGACGTGGCCCTGCACGTCAGGCCAACCTTGCGCCAGCAAAGCAGTTCTGCCGCCAGCAAAGCCCGGCCATATGATGTGGTTGTAGTCGAAGGCCTTGATTATGATCTCGATGCCGTAATCACCGGCGCAGATTTTGTTCCTCGTCTGCAACTGGCCAGCATGCCGAAAAACCTTTCGTTGATTAATGCGGCTGACCGCAGGAAAGAAATTTTCTTCAAGGCAGTCTTGCCGCTGGTTCTTCAGGTCAATGAAGAAATCACCGCCGACCGTCAGCACCTGAAAGATATTAGGGCCCAGATTAAATCTGGATCGAAACTTGAAGCCACCGATAAACTATGGCTCGCCATAATGGCAGATCGCTTTAACACCCGACGCGGTGATGTTGATGCAATTTTAGCCCGTCACGATGTGGTGCCGCCGTCACTTGCGCTGGCGCAGGCCGCAACCGAAAGCGCGTGGGGAACATCTCGCTTCGTCCGCGAAGGCAACGCCATGTTCGGACAGTGGACATTTTCCGCTTCTAAAAAAGGCATAGTTCCGGGTGGCCGAGATGCAGGTAAGACGCATCGGATTGAAGCGTTTCCTTCGTTGATGGAATCCGTTCGCTCCTATGCTTTCAATCTTAACCGTCATCGTGCCTATCGCGAGTTTCGCAAAATACGCGCGGTTATGCGGGCCAACGGCGGCCCCATAGACGGGCACCTGCTGGCGCCAACCCTGCATCGTTATTCCGAGCGGGGCGCGGCCTACGTTTCAGAGCTGCAAAGCATTATTGAAATTAATGATCTTCGCGGCCTTGATAATGCCCGCCTGATGGATATTGATCCGCTTATCTGACACCTTTTTTTGTTTTTCATGGTAGTGTTCTTGCCAATTATAAATTGGCGGAGAAGGCATCATGCCCCCAGAATTAAATAAGCCATCAAGCAACAAAATAACGTTTATCGGCGCGCATGGAACCGCACTGGCGGCACGGCTTGACCTACCGCAGGGCCAGCCCCGGGCCTATGCGTTGTTTGCCCATTGCTTTACCTGCTCGAAAGACATCTTTGCCGCCTCACGCATTGCATCGGCATTAACCGGACACGGCATCGCGGTGCTGCGATTTGATTTTACCGGCCTTGGTGCCAGCGAAGGTGAATTCGCCAATACCAATTTCAGCTCAAACGTTGAGGACCTTGTCGCTGCCGCTGGTTTTATGCGTGGTGAGTTTCAGGCACCTAAAATAATCATTGGCCATAGTCTTGGCGGTGCGGCGGTGTTGGCGGCGGCAAAACACATTGCCGAGGTTGAGGCGGTAGTCACCATTAACGCCCCGGCCGATCCTGCCCACGTGGTGAAAAACTTTCATTGCTCATTGGACGAGATAGAAAAAAATGGTGAAGCCGAGGTCAGCCTTGCCGGAAGAACATTTAAAATACGAAAACAATTTCTTGATGACATGAGCAAACAAAACCTTTCCGCCGATATAGCGGCCATGGACAAGGCCCTGCTGGTTTTTCATGCCCCAATGGATGAGCTGGTCAGCGTTGATAATGCCGCCACCATATTTAGCGCGGCAAAACACCCGAAAAGCTTTATTAGTCTGGATGGGGCCGACCATCTTTTGCACCGCAAGGAAGATGCAATTTATGTTGCCGGCGTAATTACCGCGTGGGCCGAGCGCTATATCGCTAACGACCAATTAGCCTCTTCGGCCAGACCGGCCCCGGTGGCCAGCCCCAACACGGTTGTGGTGGCAGAAGACGGTGACGGTAAATATTCCCAGTGGGTTTCTTTTGGTGGGCGGCACCTAATTCGTGCGGACGAACCAATAGAAGTTGGCGGCGATGACAAGGGGGGCTCGCCCTATGAACTGGTCTTGGCCGGTCTTGGCGCGTGCACCGCGATGACGCTGCGTATGTATGCCGCGCGTAAAAAATTAAATCTCGATAAGGTCAGCGTTTCAATGGGCCATGAAAAAATTCATAGCGATGATTGCGAGGGTTGCGAAGCAGGCAGTAGCAAAATAGACCACATCGAAAGAACAATAACCATGGAAGGCGACCTAAGCCCGGATGATAGAAGGCGATTGTTAGAAATTGCCGACAAGTGTCCGGTACACAGAACCCTTCATTCGGTTGTTAAAATAACAACCACAGAAAACTCAGTTTAAAATTTGGTGCTAATTTTTAGTCTCTTACGTAAAATAACCGACCCAGCCAATGCCACCTGCCGTCTTTGGCCGGTGCGGTACAGTTAAGCCGTGTCCGCCCCTTGGGCAGGGATTGCTCCATCCTAACTTCGATACGGGTATCGCCCAGGCGTTCGGTTTTCAGCTTTCCTTCGTGGGATGAAAAGCAGCTTATTCCGCTGTTTGGCCCGGACACCACGCTAAAGCCCAGCGCCGGCGGGTTATTCATGGGCTCGATTATTGTGTCGCCGGGTATCATGTCGGCAACCGCGATGGGTAGCGCCGATGCCCCGGTTTTGAAGCGGGCCATATCACCATAGGCTTCGTTCAGGGCAAAGCGGGGCAGGGCAAAAATATCATCCGATGGGCCAAAGGCACCGGAATGTTGCCCGAAGCCGGCAATAAAACCCATTTCACGAACCAGCCGGGTTACATCATTTGAAAACTCACCATAGGGATAGGCAATTATATTGGGACGGATGCCAAGCTTTTCTTCAAACCGCGCCTGCGAACGTTCCAGATCCTTGCGGTTGGTAAGTTCGGTTGATTTGGCCATGTGCAGGTGTGACGCGGTCTGGCTGGCGATGGTCGCAAGCGGGTGTATTTCTAACTCTTTTACCTGCGCCCAGGTCATATATCTTTTGTAGGCCCCGCTATCGGCGCGATCGACCGCATCGGTTGCCACAAAAAGCGTAAATGGGAAGCCATATCTTTTCAGGCGTGGAAATGCTTCGCTGTATACGGAAAGGTAGGCATCATCGATTGTAATGGCGACGGTTTTATCAGGAAGGTCGGCGCCCGTGCGCATGGCTGCAATAATTTCACCCAAGGGCAATACGCTATAGCCCCCGGTTTTAAGCTCGTTCAGGTGTTGCTCAAATTGTTCAAGGCGAATGTTGGTAGAGGGATAATCGGCTTCACCAAAACGATGATACATAACCACACTGGCAGCGGTTTCGGCGTTAGCCGGGGCCGGGGCCAACGCAAAAGCAAGGCCGGCATTAAGGGCAAGCACCAAGACAGCCACAAATGATTTTAAAAAACTCATTTATAAAAACGCCCCAAAACCAGCCTTATGCCTACATAAGGCTTGAAGTTCGATTGTATGGTTTACATCTTTATATAAAATAATGAACCATATGTTGATATATTACTAATCACACCTGAGCTTACTTAAAACACGGGAAATAATAAGGAAATAAGGCGCATGGGCATCAATAAAAATGTGGTAATTACCGGCGGCACCGGCCAGCTGGGCGTGGCTGCGACGGCTCAGTTTTTGGCCAGCGGATATGAAGTTTACATCCCTGTTTTTAATGACAGCGAAATCGAGAGCTTTGAATATGCATCCCACGAACGGGTTCACCTCAGCGCGGGTGTGAACCTGACCGACGAGACCCAGGTCGTTAAATATTATTCATCCCTGCCTGCGTTATGGGCATCTGTTCATATAGCCGGTGGCTTCGCCATGGCCCCCTTGGCCGAAACATCAAAAGATGATTTTTTGCGTCAAATGAACCTGAATGCATTAAGCGCGTTTCTTTGTTGCCGTGAGGCCGCGGCAAAAATGAACGCCGCTGGCGGACGCATAGTAAATGTTGCCGCCCGTCCGGCGCTGGAACCGCGTAGCGGTGCGGGGATGGTTGCCTACACCGCAGCAAAGGCAGCAGTCGCCGCCATGACCCAGGCTCTGGGCGAAGAACTGGCGCCCAGAGGTATTTTGGTAAACGCGATTGCGCCATCAATACTCGATACCCCGCCCAACCGCAAAGCCATGCCGGATGCAGATTTTGCTTTATGGCCTAAGGTCGATGAGGTCGCGGCAACAATTGCTTATCTGGCATCGGACGAAAACAAGGTAACCCGAAGCTCGGTGGTGAGCGTTTACGGTAAATCCTGACCGGCCATTAATCCGCCGCCGTTAGTGGCTCATCAATATCGCTGTCACCAAACAACGGGTATGATTTTGAATCGAACAACTGGTAATGCCACCATTCGTTACGGTAAAAATCCCACCCGGCGGTTGTCATCAGCCCCATTAACAATATGCGGTTCTTAGACGCGGCTGGGCTTATTTGGGCGTTGCCGTGGTGGCTTTTGGCGGTGAAGGCATCAAAGCCCGTTCCCATATCAAGCGCCACCCCGTTGGTGGCGTTTATCAAGGTCAGGTCAATGGCGACACCGCGCGAATGGGGTGAGCCCCGCCGGGGATCTGCCAGAAATTCCGGGTCAGGGGTGTGGTTCCATAGCTTCCATTGGGCCTCTGACGGGCGAAAGGCATCATAAACGCGCAGGCCCCAGCCCTGTTCAGCCGCCAGACCTGCGGCAATTTTTAAATGGTGGGCGGCTACTTCGTGTAGGTAACATTGGGCACGGCCATAAACAGGCTTGCCGGTGAAATTATCACTGGTCGCATATTTGAGATCCAACTCGACATCAAATTCGTGCTCGGTAATTTCTACAAGCATCTGTGGCTCCGTTTTATTATCGGTAGTATAACCTGTTTTATAGTTTATCAGGATAGAAAAAACATGAACGGCCATAATGGACATCTGATAATAGGAATTGATAGCGCCACCAGCGG
>DAOWFT010000196.1 GCA_030637845.1 Thalassospiraceae bacterium | reverse complement strand
CGCTTACCGTCACATATTCAAGCAGGTCGTCCAGAACCTTCTGATTATGGGATTCCTTAAAAAACTCGATAATGTCACTGGCCATGGAACTGCCGATGCCGTCAATTCCCAGAAGCTCGGCCATGGCATCGGAGCCTATTACCCGGGCACTCTTCATCGCCTCTCTTAGGGCGGAAAATGATAAATAAGTCTTGGCCAGCAGCCGGGCGGTGGCTTGACCCACCTGATTGATACCCAACGCAAAAATAAAGCGTGCCATTTCAATTTCACGACGGCCTTCTATTGCCTGAATAAGATTGGTTATGGATTTATCCTTCCACCCTTCACGGCCGTGTAAATCCTTCTCCGCTAGCTTAAAAATATCGGCAGGACTTTTTATCAGGCCATCTGCAAAAAAGCTGGTTATGTGCTTGGCCCCAAACCCTTCGATATCAAACGCATCACGTGAAACAAAATGCTTTAACCGCTCGCCCGCCTGGGCCGGACAGGTTAGCCCCCCGGTGCAACGGGTCGCGGCTTCACCTTCTTCGCGCACCGCATGGGCGTCGCATTCGGGGCATTTATCAGGAAATATGTATTTTTTGCGTGACCCATGCTTGCCATCATCAATTATTTTCACCACCTGCGGGATGACGTCGCCGGCCCGTTGAATAATAACCCGGTCGCCTTCGCGTATATCAAGATCGCTAATGTAATCAACGTTATGCAGCGTGGCGCGGCTTACCACCACGCCGCCAACGGTTATGGGCTCCAGCTCGGCCACCGGGGTCAACACCCCGGTGCGGCCAACCGAACGGTAATTTTATTTAATATGGTTTCGGCCTTTTGGGCCGGGAATTTATGCGCCACCGCCCAGCGCGGGGCGCGGGCGACAAAGCCAAGGCGTTCCTGCCAATCAAGACGGTTAACTTTATAAACAACCCCATCAATGTCGTATGGCAGCGTTGCCCGTTCATGGCCAATTTTTTCATAAGCCGTTAGCAATGATGCAATATCTGAGCAAAGGCTGGTAAGCGGATTTACCTTGAAACCCCATTTTTTTAAACATTCAAGGTAACCCCACTGGGTATCCCATGGCATTTTAGAAACATCACCCCAGGCATAGGCAAAAAAACTAAGTGGGCGCTCTTTGGTAATATTGCTGTCAAGCTGGCGCAAAGACCCGGCGGCGGCGTTGCGTGGGTTGGCAAACACCTTTCCGTCCTGTTTTTCCTGTGCCTTGTTTAGCTTGGCAAAATCTGGCTTGGTCATATAGACCTCGCCCCGCACCTCTAATACATCGGGTGCGTCTTGGATATTTTTAGGTATGTCTTTTAATGTTTTTGCATTTTCGCTTACATCTTCGCCAACCGCCCCATCACCACGGGTGGCAGCCTGAACCAAAATACCCTTTTCGTACCTGAGCGCGATTGACACCCCGTCTATTTTGGGTTCGGCCACCATTTCCAGCGGGGCGGATGGGTTGTCTTTTAACTCCTTTAAAAAACGCCTGATGCCATCAGCAAAATCCTGCAATTCATCGTCACTGAACACGTTGCCCAGCGATAGCATGGGGCGGGAGTGTTTTATTTTTTTAAATCCCGATTTTACTACCGCGCCCACCTTGCCCGATGGACTGTCCGGATGCACCAATAATGGAAACGCATTTTCAATTGCCAATAAGCGTTGACGCAACAAATCATACTGCCCATCGGAAATAACAGGGGCATCTTTCTGGTGATAGGATTTATCGTGACTATTTATTTCGACGATTAATCTATCTATTTCGATTTCAGCCGTTTCAGATGTTAATTCATTAACGCTTATGGTTCGTAAATGAGACGGGTCAAAACTCATTCCGCTGCCCCTTGCAGCAGGCTCTGGGCGGCGGCCCGGGCTTCGGATGTTATCTTCTCGCCCGCCAGCATTCTGGCTATTTCATCGGTGCGCTCGGACACATCCAAGACCTCAACCGTGGTCAGGACATTGCCGTCAGCGCCGCTGGCTGATTTGCTTACACGCAAATGCCCTGCCCCCCGGGCCGCCACCTGTGGGCTGTGGGTGACCACCAATACCTGCACATCGTTGCTTAGGCTTGAAAGACGCACGCCAACCGCGTCTGCAACCGCGCCGCCAATGCCGGCATCGACTTCGTCAAAAATCAGGGTCGGCACCGGGTCGGCCTTGGCCAAAACCACCTTTAACGCCAGCATGAAACGGGCCAGCTCACCACCCGAAGCAATACGGCTTAACGGCCCCGATGGTGCGCCCGGATTGGTAGATACCTCAAACGCAACCTTATCGAACCCACCAGCCCCCCATGCGGCCTCGTCGCCCGGCAGGCTTTCGATTTTGCTGACAAAATGGGCAGAGCCGAGCTTAAGCGGCTCAAGCTCGGCTGCCACCGAACCGTCCAGTTTTGCGGCGGCTTTTTTGCGTGCATCTGATATTTTTTCAGCCGCCTTGGCGTACGCTGCCTTGGCTTCAAGTTCAGCCCGGGCCAATTGTTCCAGATGCTTGCCGCCATCGGTTATTTGTTTGAGCTGACCTTCCAACTGGGCCGTTAGTTCGGCCAAGTCATCAACATCTACATTATGCTTGCGTGAAAGTGCGCGAAGCCTAAACAGCCTGTCTTCGGCCTGCTCAAGAACCGCCGGGTCAAGGTCAACCCGTGCCGCCGCCTTGTTTAATTCGTTTGATGCCTGGGCCAGTTTTTCCGAGGCATCGTCCAATGCTTTCAATGTTTCGTCGAGAAGGCCTTCGGCTTTTTCCTGAACCGGTTCAAGCTTGCGCATGGCATCGCGCACCTTTCGTTCAACCCCGGCGCCGGAACCTATGATGCTGGCTGCCTTGTTCATGGCCTCAACCAGTTTTTCGCCGTGCATCATCATTGTTCGTTCCTTGGCAAGGCGTTGTTCCTCGCCCTGCTCCGGGGAAATTGCGCGCAGTTCGTCCACCGCATGGATTAGATATTCTTCGTCTCTTTTGGCCGCCTCCAGTGCCTCGGTGGCGCGGGTTAATTCAACCGCCGCATCCCGCCAGCAACCGAACGCCGAGCCAACCGTCGATAACAATTTTTGATGTCCGCCAAGGGCGTCAAGCAGCCCAATGTGTGATGAGGGGCTCATCAATTTCTGGTTATCAAACTGGCCGTGTATTTCGATAATTTCGGCGCCAATTTCCGCCAACAAGGAGACGCTAATTGCCTGATCGTTGATAAACGCCCGGGATTTTCCATTTGCACCCAGCACCCGCTTTAACATTAGTGAACCATCGTCGCTTGCGATGCCGTGCTCTTCCAGTTTACGCCACAATGGATGGGTCTCGGCAATATCAAACTCTGCCGTTACCGAGGCCTGCTCCTGGCCGTGGCGAACCAGTCTTGCTTCGGCCCTGCGGCCCAAGGCAAGCCCCAGGGCATCCAGTAAAATTGATTTACCCGCCCCGGTTTCACCCGTAAGCACGCTTAAGCCATTGCCGAACTCGAGCTCGAGACGGTCAATCAACACAACATCACGAATAGAAAGTCGTGCCAGCATCCGGCGCAGCTACCCCTACCAGAGTTTATACCAAGTATCATCATCAGCTGGGCGCACGCTGGGGTCTTCCAGAATGGCATAAGAATCCAGATACCACGGGCTGGAAGCATAGTTGTGCCCCAACACTGCCGCAAATTTTCGTGCTTCGTCGACCACGCCAAGCGCAAGATACGCCTCAACCAATCGGTGAAGGGCTTCGGGAATGTGGGTGGTGGTCTGATACCTATCCACCACCAACTTGAACCTGTTTATTGCGGCAAGATACATCTTGCGTTCAAGGTAGTAGCGACCAACGCTCATTTCCTTGCCTGCCATGTGGTCTTCTGTTAGCTCGAACTTTACTTTGGCATCTCTTGCATATTCGCTATCGGGAAAACGCTTGATTAGCTCCGCAAACAGGCTGCTGGATTTTTCGGTCATCTCCTGATCGCGGCCAACGTCTGAAATCTGTTCGTAATATGTAAGGCCTTTTAGGTAGTAAGCATAAGCGGTGTCCTTGCCCGAAGGATGAAGCTGGATATAACGGTCCAGCGCCAGAATGGCCTCGTCATATTTGTTGGACATATAAAGGCTGTAGGCAGACATAATCTGGGATTTGGTCGCCCATTTTGAATATGGGTGCTGTCGCTCAACCTCATCAAAGCGCTCGGCGGCAATGTTATACTGCTCATCCTCAAGGGCGTTGACCGCAGTGTTATATAGAACCTCGACAGTTTGCTCTACATATTCAGGGGCTTCGTTTGT
>DAOWFT010000127.1 GCA_030637845.1 Thalassospiraceae bacterium | reverse complement strand
TGCCAGCATCAACAAAGGGGGCGGCTAGTTTGAACATTATTCCGCTGGGCTCCGCTATCCACCGATAACTTAGGTGGGTCCCCCCATTTTCCGGAAGCAAGGTCCATGTACCCTCACCGATAAAAGCACCCTCAAAGCTGACCCTGATTAAACTGTCCTCCACAATTTCCGCCGTTTCCATGGTATATTGCGGCCGACCAAGGGCATTGGCCCGAACGTGAATTTTCCCTCCCGGTTGGCCAAACGGCGGTCCTTCAATTGGGCTAACCTCAATATGCGGCATCCACCAATGTGATTTTCCCCTGAATTCATCCGTAAGGGCTTGAAAAACAGTACGGGTGTCGAAGTTAAGGAAAACCTCGTCCGTAACATCGTTCTTAGACATAATTTTTGCTCCCCTTAAAAGTTATGAACTTTCTGCATTTTACACCCAAAAGGTGTATCTGCAAAATCGGGTAATCGCAGTATTGATGTAGGATTCCCCACATACAGTTAGTGGCTCGGGGAATTATCCCGGTCTTTTTTTATTCACTTATTATTTTTATTAAAGTTCCAGCGCTAAGTTCTGTTTCCGGGGTAATGGCATTTAGGACTTCCATCCATTCTTCCCGGTATTCATCTAGGGCCAGCATACCGGCAAGTGATGCCGGGCTGTCGCCAGCTTGCACCCGATACAGCCTTATCCGGTAGGGCTTAACATTTTTAATTTCATCCGCTGTCATTTTACGAAAACTGTAAGTGGTATTTCTAAACGGTATGTTCAGTTCTTTTGTGACTTTTGGATTTGATATAAATAAAAGACGGTAAATGCCCCCGTATTCATCTTCTATCCCAACCAGACGCAGATCATTGCCTTTGCTTCTGGTTAGACCAGTTACCGCATTCATACCGTTTATATTAATATGCTCGACCTCGGACAAACCGGCCCTCCCGGCCCACATGCGTACTACAAAATCCTTCAAGCTGTTTGCCTGCTTAGCGGCCTTGGGCGGGATATAATCAAAAATTATTTTTGCTTCATCTTTTTTTATGGCAGTTACATTGGCTGGCGAATTAAATAACCGAAAACCATCCGGCACATCGTAACGGATGCCCATTTCAGGATGTATGAACGAATTACCACGGACCAGACCTTGGGAAATATCATCGCCAAACACCATTCCATCAATTAGTGAAAGATATTTATCGGCATTGAGCCTGCTTCCGTTTTTCTGTGGCCCCGCGCCTGCTTCTGATGCCAGCTCAATTGCTTGTTCGATGCGCTCTGCGGTGCGCGGATGGGTTGCCATTATGTTGCTTTGTTCGGCGGCATCGGCGTTGCCCGCCATCATTCCTTCGATGCGCTGATGAACCCTTAATTTGGTAAAGAAACTTGTCATCGCATCGGGGTCATATCCGGCCCGGGTCATGTAGCGCACGCCCAGCATATCCGATTGCAGTTCCTGATCGCGTGAATAGCCTTGCAATACGGCCTTTGCGCCCAACGCCACCGCATCACCGGTCACCGATGGAATCCCGGCGGCGCTGCCCAATGCGCCCAGTACCTGCAACCCGATCGAGGTTGCGACTGTGGAACTGTAACGCTGGGCGGTGTGGCGTGCGGTAACGTGCCCGATTTCATGGGAAAGAACGCCGGCAATTTCGGCTTCATTGCTGGCCAAGGACAAAAGCCCGCGGGTTATGTAAACATAGCCACCGGGCAGCGCAAACGCATTTATCTTGGCATCGTTAAGCACCGTAAAAGTCCAGACCAGATCCGGCATTTCCGAATGCTGGCTCAGCCTGCCGCCAATATCTGCCACATAGGCACCAATTTCTGCATCATCAAAAACCCCGCCGAAAGCCTTGATTATTTTAGGATGTTCTTCGCGGCCTACTTCTTTTTCGCGTTCCGGCGACATGAAGGCGGTGAAGCTTTGCTCGCCGGTTGCGGGGTTGGCGCTGCACGCCGAAAGCGCCAACAGTGCGGATAAAAGCAGTGGGACAAAAATAAAATTACGCGAATAATCGAAGCCTGATTTCATAAGAATTATATTCTCATTTTTAATTAATAATTTCAATTTGTTCTGGATGAGTGACTTCAATCATCGGGCCGTTTTTATGCCTAATCCAGCCACGCATCCTGATATTTTTTCCTTTAAAGGAAAGCGGGTCAATCCCTGCATCTGCAAATATTTTTAAGGATGATTTTTCAATTGTTACGGTAAAATCTGTTCGCCACTCGGGCCCGAAATTAAGATAGGCGCGCTTGCCCACCACCTGTGCGTCAAGAACCTTACCCTCAACCAATTGAAACCCGCCAATGTGATCAACGGCTTGCTTCTGCGAAATAATTTTATAAAACGGATTAGACCATATGCCATGCCCGTTTTTGCGGGCACCCCGTTCAAGTGCGAGCATTTCGCCCACCAATGCCTTGTTATCGGCAAAGGTATAAACCCGGGCCAGGCCGCGGGCCAGCATTTCACCCTGCAGCCACACTTTATTATCGCCCTCGCCCACCACCAGATGGGCCAATGTTCTGTTATGCCTATCTGTTTCAGTTGTTCCAATAAACACATTTACGGTTTTACCAAGACATAATTTTTCCATTTCGGATTTTGCGGCTTTGGATAATGGCCATGCCTTGAAATCATTTCGTCCCAACGCCAGCTTGGGTGCCTGAATACCCACCAGCCTTATTTCCCGTCCATCATCAAGGCGCAGCGTATCGCCATCTATTACTTCAACTACCA
The DNA here is from genome assembly GCA_030637845.1 of Thalassospiraceae bacterium. Lineage (GTDB taxonomy): Bacteria > Pseudomonadota > Alphaproteobacteria > Rhodospirillales > Magnetovibrionaceae > DAOVVL01. The sequence goes on along the minus strand of DAOWFT010000127.1, from coordinate 647 downwards.
ATGCCACGCCTTCTGGCCTGAGGTCTTCTGGGCCGAGCGCACCGGCGGCCTGAACACCAACAAACATCCCGGCGATAAGGGCGGGTATTGCTGATAAAATATTTAATTTTGTCGCCTTGGTATTTTTCAATGTAATTTTCACTTTTTCACTTTTTCCATGACTTTCTTGAAAAATCGGGTTTGTTGGAGAGCTGCGCTAATATATGCGTATAATGAACTATTATTATTTTTTTGGCATTGCCTATTTAGCAAAAGCATCTGGAACCGGTTTTAATGGACAGCACCTCTAAGCGCGACCTCTATCCCCACATCGAGCCGTATCAAACAGCTATGCTTGCGCTTGGCGATACCCGGCAAATGCATTTTGAGCTTTCGGGAAATCCCGATGGAATACCGGTTGTTTTTTTACATGGCGGCCCCGGCGCCGGATCATCACCCACTGCGAGACGTTTTTTTGACCCGGCCCGGTTTAACATAATTTTGCTTGACCAACGCGGGGCGGGAAAATCACTTCCATCTGGTTCCATCGATGCAAACACCACCGCCCATTTAATAAATGATATTGAACAGCTTCGCCGTCATCTTGGCGTGAATAAATGGCTGGTGTTTGGCGGGTCATGGGGCTCAACCCTAGCGCTTGCTTATGG
>DAOWFT010000145.1 GCA_030637845.1 Thalassospiraceae bacterium | reverse complement strand
TTTTAGCCCACCTTTTAGCAAGTCTTTAAAAACAAAATTCATTCGTCAGCGCCCTGTTAAAAAATTATCTGTTTATTTTTGCCGGACCAAAAATCTTGATCCGGTAAATCCCCCCCGAAGGGCACAAGTGCAAAATTTTATTTAATTATAGAAGCGGTGCGTAAATAATTTTGGAAGCTTTGTCCGAGTTTGATTTAAGATTTTTTTAGTCTCGAAAGTTTGCCGCCTTAATGATTGGTAACTAGAATGACTGGTAGCTAGCTCGTAGTTCCTAGTTTGGTCTCCGTCTGCATCTTAGATATTAAAAGAGGTCATAAACCACTTTCAGCGAGTCCGAAAGGGTAACAATTAAAAAAATCTACTTGACTCTAAGTGCCGTTTTCAAATCCATCCCCATCATCCACAGCTAGTATTTTTTCGGTGGAAAACTACTAGTTTTCGTATGTTGCCCCGTCCGGATAAGCATGCCCACAGCCAACACTATGAAATGCTTTCTGTTTTTTTAAAAACCGTTTCCAGCCACGGATATGGCATTCTATTTGCGTGTATTTTTACATTAAATATTATGGGAATAGCCGGGGAGGACTTAAAACAAAAGGCCGCATCAATAAATGCGGCCCTTTAGTATTGTTATATAATTGCTTTTCTAAAAACTTCAGGCCATTGCCTTGATACTGGCCGAAAGACGAGAAATTTTGCGGGCGATGGTGTTCTTGTGAAACACACCCTTTGATACGCCACGCATCATTTCCGGCTGCGCCTCTTGCAGGGCAGCAGCGGCACCGGCCTTGTCGCCACCGGCGATTGCTATCTCGATCTTTTTGACAAAGGTGCGGGCGCGCGAACGGCGGTCATTGTTGACCGTGGTTACGGCGGCGGTGTGGCGAATACGTTTTTTGGCGGACTTGTGATTTGCCATTATTTACTAACCTCTTGGTTGAACCGGGCCCAATAAGACCCTGCCCCATTGAATTATATGATTAACGGAAGCCCGGGTTATATGGCTGCCAGCCCCGGCAGTCAAGCCCCGGTGGTCAAGCTGTCTGGCCAAAAAGGTGTAATGGCTGGAACCGAGGCTGAAAAAGGCTAAAAAGGGGCGGGTGGAGGGGCTCAGCCGCCCTTTTCCGGCCTTATGGAAAATATTGCCCTAATGCCCTTTTCGGGCCCACCCGAAGGCAGGGCCGTGGTGATTGTTAGCACCTCGCCTTCGCGCCTGTAGGTGCCGGGGCCGATTTTTGACCAGCCCAGATGGGGCAGCGCATTTTCATAAAAATCACGCAAGGCATCGGCGCCAACATTGCCCGTGGCCGAGACATCGACAATGCGCCCCTGGGGGCTTTCAAACTGGACGCCGTCACCCGCTTCTATGAGTCCGGCCATAAGCGGCAAATCATCAACCACGCTTAAGAAATTTGTCTTGTTATCACCTGCGGCCATCCCCGCAAGCGGGGCCAAGACCAAGAAGGCAGCCACAAGCATATATTTTGAAAAATATTTCATGTTATTAGCCTTAAATCCTATCATTGGTTCTAGCGTTGACGCCTGGGGCAATAAAAAGTAGCCCGGCCGCCCTGAACAATTCGTTTAATACCACCTGTGCGCCCCACATTACAATCGCACCCCGGGCAGGGCTCGCCCTCTTTGTCATAAACGGCAAAAGAATGCTGAAAATAACCCAAGCCGCCATCGGTTGTGCGGTGGTCTTTCAAGGTTGAGCCCCCGGCCTTGATGGCCCTTTTCAAGATAGCCTTAATTTCCCTGACCAGCGCGTTTGCCTTGGCCAGGCTAATGGTGCCAGCCCGGCGCTTGGGCGAGATGGAAGCCTTAAATAACGCCTCTGAGGCATAAATATTTCCCACACCGGCAACTATCTTTTGATCCATTAAGGCCAGCTTTATTTCCGTTTTGCGTCCCTTTAATCGCTTCACCAAAACCGCCCCGGTAAAGCCCCGGACCAGGGGTTCGGGGCCGATGTTTTTAAACAATGGGTGATTTTCAATATCGCTTAAAACGGCCAGATCCATCAGGCCAAAACGTCTGGGGTCGGTGTAAACCAGAACCACCCCGTTGGATAAATCTATCTGAACGTGATCGTGCTTTTCAGGGGGTGGAACTTTTTCGCCCTTTTTATAAATCCTGACCTGGCCGCTCATGCCCAGATGCCAGATAAGAACGTTGTCACCCGCAAGGCCGACCAACAGGTACTTTGCCCGGCGTGAAACGCTTAGCACTTCAAGCCCCTCAAGGCGTTTTTTCATGGCCCGGGGGAATGGCTTGCGCAGGTTTTTACGCCTGAGCAGAACGCGGGTTATTTTTGCACCGGTTATTGCCGGGGCAAGGCCACGACGCACGGTTTCGACTTCGGGAAGTTCAGGCATATTTACAAAGTAGCCACTTCTTGATGCTTGGGCTATTATTTATCCATGAGCGAACCAGAAAAATCCAATACAACGCATTTCGGCTACCGATCCGTTGGCGAAGACGAAAAAGCGGGCCTTGTGCGCGACGTTTTTTCTTCGGTTGCTTCGAAATACGACCTGATGAACGATTTAATGAGCATGGGCGTCCACCGCCTGTGGAAGGCCGACCTGATTGGCAAGCTTAACCCCCGGCCCGGTATGAAATTGTTAGATGTGGGCGGCGGCACCGGCGATATCGCCTTTCGTTTTCTTGAGGCGGGCGGGTCTTGCGTAACGGTTTATGACATCAACCCGGAAATGCTGGAGGTTGGGCGTAACCGGGCCATTGATAAAGGCCACCTCAGCGGCATTAATTTCATGGAAGGCGATGCAGAAAAGCTTCCCTTTGATGATGGCTCGTTTGATGCCTACACAATTGCCTTTTGCATCAGAAACGTGACCCACATTGAAGCCGCCCTTGCTGAGGCCCGGCGGGTATTAAAACCGGGCGGACATTTTTTGTGTCTTGAGTTCAGCCATGTTGCGATGGCCGGGCTTGATAAAATATATGACGTTTATTCGTTTTCCGTATTGCCCCGTCTGGGCCAGCTTGTGGCCGGTGACAGGGACAGCTATGAATATCTGGCCCAGTCAATTCGCCGTTTTCCTGAACAAAAAAAGTTTGCCCAAATGATAGAAGAAGCCGGTTTTGATGTGGTGACGTTCGAGAACCTGTCGGGCGGCATAGCGGCCATTCATTCTGGCTGGCGAACCTAAATAAAAAACCCGGAGCAACATATATAGTGGACAGCATTCGTCATATCGCACGCGTTTTTTCAATTGCCCGGACTCTTGCCCGGCATGACGCGCTGTTCATTTTAGAAACCGCAAAAATTGAACCGCTAATAGTAACGTTGGCGGGGCTATTGGGGCGCAAAAAATCATCTTTGCCTCCGGGACGGAGACTGGCAGGCGCGTTACAGGAAATGGGGCCAAGCTTTATCAAGCTAGGACAAATGCTGGCGACCCGGCCCGATTTGCTGGGCGAGGAAATTGCCAGTGACCTTTCCCACCTGCAAGACAAACTGCCGCCCTTTTCCGCCAAGTTAGCAATCGAGGCCATAGAAAAAGAGCTGGATAAGCCCTTGGGCGAATTATTTAAAAGCTTTGATGAAACCCCGGTTGCCGCCGCCTCCATAGCCCAGGTTCATTTTGCCCTGACCACCGATGGCCGCGAAGTTGCGGTAAAGGTCCTGCGTCCGGGAATTGAAAAATCGTTCAAGCGCGACCTTGAGCTTTTTTTCTGGGCGGCAAAACTTATTGAAAGAACCCGCCCCGAGCTGCGCCGCCTCAAGCCGCTAGAGGTGGTTAAGACACTGGCCCGTTCGGTTGAGATGGAAATGGATCTTCGCTTTGAAGCCGCCGCCGCCAGCGAGCTACAGGATAATTTTACAGATACTGAATATTTTATAGTTCCCGATGTGGACTGGACCACAACCGCCAAGCGGGTTCTTACCACCAGCCGCGTCCACGGCATGTCTATTGTTGATGTGGAGGCCATAAGAAAGGCCGGGCTTGACCCGCTGGATATTTTGGAAAAAAGCTCAGGCGCGTTTTTCATGCAGGTGTTTCGTGATGGTTTTTTTCATGCCGACATGCACCCGGGAAATGTGTTTATAACCCCCGAGGGCGCAATTGCGGTTGTGGATTTCGGCATCATGGGCAGGCTGGACAAGCCGACCCGTATGCATTTAGCCGAACTTTTAATGGCGTTCCTGACCAAGAATTACAGGCGGGCGGCTGAGGTTCATTTTGAGGCAGGGTGGATACCCTATGGCCAGTCGGTTGATGAGTTTACCCAAGCCTGCCGTTCCATCGCCGAGCCGGTTTTGGACAAACCGCAAAACGAGATTTCAATTGCCACTCTTTTGGGCCAGCTGTTTCAAATAACCGAAACATTCCAAATGGAGACCCAGCCGCAATTATTGCTGTTGCAAAAAACAATGCTGGTGGCCGAGGGCGCCGGGCGCAAGTTAGCCCCGGAAGCAAACATGTGGTTTATCGCCAGACCCTTAATTGAAGGCTGGATGCGTGAAAACCTTGGCCCCGAGGCCAGAGTTAAAGAAGCGGCCATTGAGGCCGGCGCCATGCTAAAACGCCTGCCCCGGCTGGTGCATGGGCTGGAACAGGCGTTGACGGATTTTGAGCGTGAGGGGCTAAAACTGCATCCCGATACCTTAAAAGCCATGCGCGGCCAAAGAGCGGGAATGGGCATCGGCGGCGGAAAAGGCACGCTGGCACTGGTATTGGCGGGTGCGATGGCGGTGCTGGCCATATTTGCGCTGGCGCTTTAACGGGCGCCGCCCTTAATAGGCACCCTATAGATACCTTGGCCGTATTTTTCCAAAAAACAATTATTTTAAAAGCCCCTTGCACCGCGCAACGGGTGCGTCTAGTTTATCACACCAATTCCTATGTAATTTGGATTATAAAACCATGCTAAATGGCAAAAATATTTTATTGGCCATCACCGGCGGCATAGCCGCCTATAAAACACCCGATCTGGTTCGCGCCCTTAAAAAGGACGGGGCGGATGTAACTTGTGTTCTCAGCCAAAGCGGCGCCAAGTTTGTGAGCGAGCTGGCCCTACAAAGTGTTTCCGGCAACCGGGTATATACCGACCTCTTTTCCCTTAGCGCCGAGCATGAAATGGGCCACATAAGCCTGGCCCGGGCTTGCGACCTTGTAATAGTGGCGCCCGCCACCGCTGCGACCATGGCTAAAATGGCTCAGGGTATTGCCGATAATCTTGTCACCACCTTGTTGCTGGCAACCACCAAACCCATTTTGCTGGCACCGGCCATGAACTGGGCCATGTGGGAAAACCCGGCCACCCAAGAAAACGTAAAAACCTTGTCCGGGCGTGGTGCCCACATGATAGGCCCCGTGGTGGGCGAGCTTGCCTGTGGCGAAGAAGGCATGGGCCGCATGGCCGACATAGAAGATATTGTAAGCGCAGCCGAAAGCACCCTTGAGCTGAGCGGGCCATTAAAAGGCCTGCACGCAACCGTTACCAGCGGGCCAACCCATGAACCCATAGACCCGGTTCGCTATATTGCCAACCGTTCATCGGGCAAACAGGGTCATGCCATCGCCGGCGCACTGGCGGGACTTGGCGCAAGCGTAACGCTGATAAGCGGGCCGACGAACATGGACGCCCCCGAAGGCGTTAAATTGGTAAATGTCACCACCGCTGATGAAATGATGGCGGCGGTTAATTCATGTGGGCAAACCGATATATTTGTTGGGGCGGCAGCCGTTTCCGACTGGCGCACGGTCGATACTGAAAAACAAAAAATAAAAAAACAAGGCCCCGGCACCGTGCCCGAGCTTAAATTAATGCAAAACCCCGATATTTTAAAAACAGTTGCAACCATAGGTATTTCCGGGGGTATTTCTGGGGGCCTTTCAAATTCGGCCCGGCCGATGCTGGTAATTGGTTTTGCCGCCGAAACCGAAAATTTGGTTGAAAATGCCCGGCGCAAGTTAGCTGCCAAGGGCTGTGACTGGATTTTGGCCAACGATGTTTCAAACGAAACCGACACGTTCGGCGGTAACAATAATCAAGTACACCTAATAACGCGAAGCGGGGTTGAGGAATGGCCCCGCATGAACAAACGCGAACTAGCTCAGAAACTGGCCCAACGAATTGCAGATGCGTTTTTAAGTAATTCAGGTCACGCCAGCGCAGGAAACGTCAGCTAATGAGCAAAACCGTGGTTGTAAATATAAAGCACCTTGCCCACGGCGATGGATTGGCCCTACCTGAATATGCCACCGCGTTAAGCGCAGGGGTCGATTTATTGGCAGCGGTAACGTCCGATATAGCCATAAAACCGGGCGAACGCTGTCTGGTGCCAACCGGGCTGGCAATTGAATTGCCGCCGGGTTTTGAAGCACAGGTAAGGCCGCGTTCGGGCCTGGCAATAAAAAATGGAATAACGGTGCTTAACAGCCCCGGAACAATTGACGCCGATTATCGCGGTGAAATATCGGTAATTCTTATCAATCACTCAAACGAAGATTTCACCATTAGTCGGGGCCACAGAATAGCCCAGATGGTGGTGGCGCCGGTAACCCACGTAAGCTGGGCCAAGAAAGAAGACTTGAACGAAAGTGCCCGCGGTGAAAACGGGTTCGGCTCAACAGGCACCCACGGATCAATATCAAATTAAACTATTGAGGTTTTTAAAATGTTACGTCTTTCAAAAAAAATGTTGTTTGCAATCGAAGCTGTGCTGGACATTGCCTATCACGCAGGCCCGGAGCCGGTGCAAAGCCGTGAAATTACGCGCAGGCAGGATATCCCCAGACGCTATCTTGAGCAGGCCCTGCAACAATTGGTTCGCGAAAACATTCTAAGTGGTGTGCGCGGCCCCAAGGGCGGCTACCGCTTGGCCCGTGAACGCCGACGCATTTCAATCGGTGATATTGTTCGCAGCGTAAAAAAAATGGAAACAATCGATGATCCGCTACGCGATAACAACGGATCGGACCTCGGGGTAAAGGTGGTACGACCCATGTGGCTTGAGCTACAGGAGGAGACCATGGAACGGTTGGATAAAATTGATATCGACGGTCTTTGCAATTCGGCCCAAACGGCTGGAATTGAAAGCGAAGGGCGCAAGAACCTTGATTTTACAATTTAAAAAACAAAGATATTTTTTTAAGGGAGCTTAAATAATGGGCGGCGCAGGTAAGGCAGAGTTTCGTGGGCGGGTTTACGACAACATAATAGACACCATCGGTGCAACGCCGCTAATCAGGCTATCCAGAATTGCCAAAGCAAATAATTGCAAGGCAGAAATTTTAGGCAAGTGCGAATTCTATAACCCGGTTGGATCGGTCAAGGATCGCATCGGTTTTGCCATGATTGATGCGGCTGAAAAAAGCGGCAAGATAAAGCCGGGTGACACATTGGTTGAACCAACCTCGGGCAATACCGGTATTGCGCTGGCATTTGTGGCCGCGGCCAAGGGCTACAAGCTGGCCCTGACCATGCCCGAAAGCATGTCGATAGAGCGCCGCAAGATGCTTGTTTTCCTGGGCGCCGAACTGGTACTTACCCCTGCCGCCAGTGGCATGAAGGGTGCCATTGAGCGGGCCGGTGAACTGGTAAAAGAAAAAGGCTGGGTAATGCTGCAACAGTTTGAAAACCCGGCCAATCCTGAGATTCACAGAAAAACCACCGCCGAAGAAATCTGGGCCGATACCGGCGGCAAGGTTGATGCATTAATTTCAGGTGTGGGCACCGGCGGCACCATTACCGGGGTCGGCAGCGTGCTAAAAGAACGCAACCCAGACGTAAAAATTATTGCGGTGGAGCCCGAAGACAGCCCGGTTCTTTCCGGCGGCGTTCCCGGGCCACATAAAATTCAGGGCATCGGTGCGGGGTTTGTTCCTAAAATTCTCGACACCGGCCTGATTGACGAAGTCATCCAGATAGGCAACGAAACGGCATTTGCAACTTCGCGCCAGCTGGCCGAACTTGAAGGCATACCCGTGGGCATTTCATCCGGTGCGGCCGTTGCCGCAGCAATTGAACTAGCCGGGCGTGACGACATGGCAGGAAAAACCATTGTTGCCATACTGCCATCGTTTGCCGAACGTTATCTTTCAACCGCCTTATTTGAAAACCTTGCAATCGAATAGTGCGGCCAAGGCTTTGGTTGTTAGCCCATGAACTTTAACGATGAACAGATAGAGCGTTATTCTCGCCACATATTATTGCCTGAGGTGGGCGGCGACGGGCAGCAAAAACTGCTCGCAGCAAAAGTGCTGGTTGTTGGTGCCGGTGGCCTTGGCTCGCCAGTGCTGCTTTATCTAGCGGCTGCCGGTGTTGGAACCATTGGCATAATTGATGATGACGATGTTGATCTTTCAAACCTGCAACGGCAAATCGCACACAAAACCAAGGACATCAACAGCGCAAAAGTAGATAGCGCGGCAAGGGCAATTGCTGAAATAAATCCTGACGTCAAAGTCATAAAACACAAACTTCGTATTAATCAAACCAACGTCATGGAAATAATTTCTGGCTATGACATTGTTGCCGATGGTTCTGATAATTTCCCGACCCGGTTTTTGCTTAACGATGCGTGCTATTTTGCAAAAAAGACGCTGGTATCGGGTGCCATATTGCGTTTTGACGGTCAGGTTGCAACCTTTAAAAATTATCCCCGCAACAGTGACGATGGCGATGACGGCGGCAATTGCTATCGCTGCATATTCCCCACGCCCCCACCACCGGGCGAGGTTCCTACCTGTTCCGAAGCGGGTGTGCTGGGCGCCATTTGCGGCACGGTTGGCTCGCTGCAGGCAACGGAAATTTTAAAAGAAATACTTGGCATTGGTGAAAGTCTTTCCGGTCATCTTTTGGTTTATGAGGCGTTGGGCGCAAGGTTTAGAAACATTTCTGTTAAGCGCGATCCGGAATGTGCGCTTTGCGGAAAAAATCCAAGCATCAAGGATTTATCAATTCATGGCTAATGGTTTAAATCCCCAACGTCCCGACAAGCTTTCACTGATAGTTTTTTCCCAATGCAGTGCGCGGGTGCATTACGCACTGGTTATGGCTTCGGCCACGGCTGCAATTTCGACCCCGGTAACAATTTTTTTTACCATGGAGGCAGCCAAGGCCCTTGGAAAACCTGATGAAAATGGTGCCTACCCGTGGCAGGCCATGCCCGCCGAGGGCTATTCCAATGGTGGTGAAATGAACGCTGCCTTCATTAAAAAAGGCGTGGCTGATTTTGAAACCCTACTTTCCGCCTGTGCCGAACTTGGGGTCAAGTTCATGGTTTGCGAAATGGGCCTAAAGGCAATTGATATGACGCGGAGCGATTTACGCGACGATATAAATATTGAAACCGGCGGGGTGGTGACGTTCATGGATGATGCGTCAAACAACGGCTCTATGGTTTTTATCTAGATATCTCTTTTATTTAAATACGTGGCCTAAATATCACCGAGCACCCGGTCAGGCGGAATATTGCCGTCGATAAATGTTTTGATGCAAATTATAACCTTGTCCCCCATATCGGCACGGCCTTCAATAGTGGCCGAACCCATGTGCGGTAAAAGTGTCAGGTTATCAAGCTCGAGGAACTTGGGGTTAATGTCGGGTTCGTTTTCATAAACATCTAATCCGGCACCAGCCAAGTTCTTTTCCTTTAGCATTTTTATTAGTGCTTTTTCATCAATCATTTCACCACGCGCGGTATTCACAATATATGCGTGTTTTTGCAACAGCTTTAACCGGCGCGCAGAAAGCAGGTGATAGGTGGCCGGTGTGTGCGGGCAATTAATGGAAATTATATCCATCCTAGCCAGCATCTGATCAAGGCTTTCCCAGTAGGTTGCCTCCAATTCGTTTTCCACATCCGCATGGACTGGATTGCGATTATGATAATGAACCGAAAGCCCAAACCCCAGCGCACGTTTTGCTACCGCGCGACCGATGCGGCCCATACCAATTATACCAAGACGCTTGCCATGAATACGGTGGCCGAGCATCCATGTGGGCGACCAGCCCTTCCATTTTCCTTCACGCAATATTTTTTCGCCCGCGACTAAACGCCGGGGCACCGAAAGTATAAGCGCCATGGTCATATCGGCGGTGTCTTCGGTCAGGACATCGGGGGTATTGGTAACCACAATTTTTTTAACCCGGGCTGCATCAAGGTCGATGTGATCTACGCCCGCGCCATAATTAGCAATCATGGAAAAGTTTTTGCCGGCGGCATTTATAACGGTTTTATTTATTTCATCGGTTACGGTGGGAACTAAAATATTACATTCTTTTACGGCCTCAATTAACCGGGCCTCGCTCATGGGTTCGTCAGATAGATTTAATTCAACATCGAACAATTCCATCATGCGCGTTTCAACGCCGTCGGGAAGTTTTCTGGTAACTACGACCTTTGGTTTTTTAGTTGTCATAAACCTTGTGCTTTGTAATGTTTATCCATCTACGTTGTTATAATAGTCGGCTTCCAGAATAAACAAACCAGAATAAACAAATAAGAACATTTGCAAAAATATCAGTTTTCTTATTAGTTTTCTTATTAGTTTTTGGCCTATTCGAGGCACAGCTTGACCATCCGTGCATTCAAAGCGTCTAATGAACATTAATTAATGGATCGATTCGCCCCCCGATTATCACCCAAGAAGGCTTTAAAATGTCCGGCAGATTTAGGCTCATGCCTTTTGTTTTTTTATTTTTTGTCGCTATCCTGCTTGGGCTGGCCCCCGATGCGGCGGCGCAGGCAAATAAGAAAAGCGCATCTGGCTTGCCCCTGCCCAGATTCGTTTCCATGGGTGGGCACGAGGTCAATCTTCGTACCGGGCCGGGCCTGCAATATCCCATAGACTGGGTTTACCGGCTAAAGGGCCTGCCGCTGGAAATAATCGCCGAACACAAAACCTGGCGAAAGGTCCGCGATTGGGAGGGCGCCCAAGGCTGGGTTCATCAAAATATGCTAAGTGGAAAACGCGCATTTATTGTGGTGGACGGCCCCCACACCATTTTTAAGCGCGCCGATACGGCGTCACGGCAAATTGCCCGGGCCGAAACCGGGGTGGTTGGACAATTGCTTGCCTGCGAGGCTGGTTCAGCTTGGTGCGCGGTCAGGGCCGACGGCTTTGACGGTTGGATGAAGCGTGAGCATTTCTGGGGCGCTATGGACGGCGAAAGCCTAAATTGATTTAGCTTATTAACTGCTTATTAACCATAACATTAGCTTATGTTTATTGCCAACAGCTTGAAATATCAGACTTTTATTCCCTAATCCAGATCCGCCGCCAATGCTTCGCGAACCGTTTCCGGCAGCTTTGCCATATGGGCATATTTGTCATGCCCGATGGCAATTACCACCTCCGTGCCCGGGGTTTTAAATTTTTTTGCCTGCTCCGGGCTAAAGGGAAAATGCAAAAACTGGATGGAAGATGCCTTGCCCGCGGCACTGGTACGGTCAATATCGGTTTCCGGCTGAGCCATTATTTTTTCGCCAAGAAGCTCGATACTGACGGTTTCCTCGACCCCGCCGAGGCCGTCGAGGAATCTCGCCCGCCGGTCCGGGTCATCAATTTCAAACATCAATGTCGCCACCAGCTCAGCCCCGTTTGGAACCAGTGTGGCATAGGCATTTAGCTCATCTTCTATTTGTTCTTCGCCGCCTTTTTCAATATGCAGCATTTCGTGAATCTGGTGAATTATGGTGTCGAAACTTTCAAAATATGCGGTCGCATCCGGGCCGATGTGCATACGGCGATTTTTTTTCAAGGCCGTAACGCGCCCGCGCATTTCTTTGCGGCCCCCTGCGTAA
>DAOWFT010000047.1 GCA_030637845.1 Thalassospiraceae bacterium | reverse complement strand
TCTGGTTCTTTTGTATCGGTCATGATTTCTATAATTTCAGTATTTTAGCCTTAAGAAAAGGGCCTTCGTCACACCCCATTATAATATTAAATAATATCAAAAACAGAGCCCTTTGGGTCGCTCCCTACAATGTGAACCTGATGCCATACGGCATAAAAAAGCAAGGACCATCTGGCTTTTACGGTTTCCGGACGGGAGTTTGAAAAAATGTCCTTTACCGCATCGGGGCGGCAAATTTCAGCTATTCCAGGCTGATTTGCCACTGCCCGGGCCAAATCCTGACCCCTTTGGGACATCCACCCCCCGACCGGAACGCTAAATCCGCGCTTGCGGGAAAACGCCTGAGCCTCAGGCATGGCGGTTTCCAGCCATTTACGCAAAATCCATTTGCCAAGACCGTGACCAAGTCCGCGCCTTACCTTTAAGCCGTCGGGAAGTAAAAATGCAAAATCAGCCATTTCAGGATCTAAAAAAGGCACCCTGCCCTCAACCCCGTGGGCCATAAGCATCCGGTCAACCTTGCCCAGCAAATCAGCCGGCAGCCATGTGGCAACGTCTTGGGCCTGAACCTGTTGCAATCTGGTGCGCTCCGGGCTTGCGGCATCAATGGCCGCCGCTTCCATTCCTTGGCGCCATTTTCTGGTTTTATCAATTTTTATAAGAACATTTGCATTTTCAAGCATGCCCTTGCGGTACATGTCTTTTCTGAAAAGGATTCTTCTGGCGGTGCGATAGCGCCCATAGCCGCCGAACAATTCATCGCCGCCTTCGCCGGTCAACACAACCTTGATGCCATTTTTTTTAGCAACTGCGGCAAGTTTCCATGTAGGCAAAAGCGCATAGTCAGCCGCCGGGTCATCCATGTGCGATGCAATACTGGGGAGCAGCTCCCACATATCGTCAGCGTCAAAATCTACTTCAATATGTTCCGCGCCCTCAGATTTTGCTAATTTACGCGCAAGCGCACGTTCATCGGCGACATCGGTTCCGGGGAAGCCCGCGGTGAAAGCAACAACCGGGTTGGGATTTAATCTGCTCATAATTGCCAGCAATGTAGAAGAATCTATTCCGCCAGAAAGAAACATTCCATAGGGAACGTCCGCACGCTGATGAACCTTGATGCTGTCATTTAAAACACTATCCAGTTTAAATAATGCCTTACCCTTAGGTATTCCTTTGGGCCCACCTGCGGGTAACGCTTTTGCAATTCGGCGTTCAATTATTTTACCATTTTCAACAATTAATGTTTCACCGGGAAGAACGCGATTGATGCCTAAGAATGCGGTTTTACGTCCGGTGATAAACTGAAGCTGCAACAATTCATCACGGGCATCGCAATTGAGTTCAGCAGCCACAAGACCTGATTTAATTATTGCGCTTGGCTCGGACGCAAAAACAAAACCTTTTTCCGTTTCGGCGTAATAAAGCGGCTTAATTCCAAATGCATCGCGCGCCAGCACAAGGCGGTCATTTACTTCATCCCAAATTGCAATTGCGTACATACCGCGAAGTTTTTGGGTAAAGTCCGCCCCATGTTCCATGTATAAAAATAGCGGCGGTTCGCAGTCGGATTTTGTTTTAAAGACAGTATCTGTCATATGGCTTCTTAACTCGGGGTTATTGTAAATCTCCCCATTGGCAACAAGGGCCACTTCCTTGCCGTCATTATCGGTGTTAACAAACGGCTGGTCGCCGGTTTCAAGGTCAACAATGGCAAGGCGGGTATGAACCATGGCGCACACGCCGGAACGATAACGCCCGCTACCATCGGGGCCACGATGGGCGAGCGCCTTTTCCATATATTCGAGACAGCTTTCATCTGGCGGGCTAGAACTATTGGAAATTATTCCGGCAATTCCACACATCAGCCGGCCACCTGTTGAAAGAAATCAAGATAGCGTTTTATAACGCCTGCCTCGGTAAAGTCGGCCTCGTACGAGGCCCGCCCCGCGCTTGCCAATGCCTTGCTTAATTTATCGTCTTCAAGTGTACGTTTTATGGCGGCGGCCATGGCCTCAGGCTCATCTATCGGTACAAGCAATCCGTTTTCGCCATCTTTTATCAACTGGGTGGGGCCTTGCGATGCTGCCGCCACCACCGGGCATGATTGCGCCCAGGCCTCAATAACCACGTTACCCAGTGGTTCATGACGTGAAGGACAAACAAAAATATCGCCCGCTGCCAAAAGCGCGCCCGCATCTTCGCGCCAGCCAAGAAATCTAATACGCGGACGGACGCCTTCTTTCAGGGCGATGGCTTCAAGCGCTTCACGTTCAGGGCCTTCGCCGGCGATGCAGAGATAGACATTGGGCAAAAATGAAAGTGCCTGAATAAGAACATCAAACGCCTTGTTTTCGTGCAGCCGTCCCAGCGCCACAATCATCTTGGCCCCATCCGGAACGTGCAGTTCCTTGCGCGAAACAGGTGGACAAACATCGGCGGCAACAAAATTTGGAAGATAGTGTGCCCGTTCTTTTGGCCAGCCTTCCTTGATAAGATAATCAACTATGTCTTGGGTATTGCCGACAAGATGGTCGCAATGTTGATAATATTTAAGATCGTAATAACCACCCAACCTTGCAACATGGATATAATTAATGTCTTTCAGTTTTTTCTTGGGCATTTTTATTGTCGCACGGTTCATCCATGTCAAAACCAGATTGGGACGGAAGTCGCGCAACTGGTTGCGGATGGCCAGTGGTGTAAGCAAATCGAACCTGCCGCCAAACTTTAACAACACCGGTTCTATCCCGGCTTTTTTTAATGTGCTCTCGCGTCCCTTGTTCGGGCGGATAAGCACGCGCTGGTCTAAACCCCGGGCGGCAAGCCCGGTCACAAGACGGGTAAAAAACGCCTCCGCCCCGCCAAACTCAGCGCCGGCCATTGCCTGAAGTATGCGCATGGAAGCCATTGATTACTGTCCCCTGCTTTGCCAAAGTTCGCGCGCTTTACGCTCAACCTTATCCACATCCAGCGTGCCCATCAGGCTACCCACTTTGAATATCTCATCCTTGGAAGGAAATATATCATCATAAGAAGCATCTGTACGTACATATGCGCAGTTGTCACCCCATGGCGCATAATGGTCTTCGCGTGAGGGGCCAAAAAGCCCAAGGGTTGGCACCCCGGATGCCGCCGCCATGTGCATCAACCCGGAATCATTGCCAACATAAAAAGCGCAACGCTTCAGTGCGGAGTAGACCGTCAGCAAATGACGGCTGCCGACAAGATCAATAACAGCACAGCCCTTATCTTTGAGCGCCTCCATAATCGGGGTCACCATTTCGCGTTCGCTTTCATGGGCAAACACGGCAATTCGGCCCCGGGGAATAATTCCATCATCGGCCACAAGCCGTGCGGCAAGGGTGATAAAATTATCCGCCGGCCATACCTTGCCTATCCAGTTTGCGCTGGGGCCAAGACCAAGCACAGGTGAATTATCCGGACTGACATCCGGACTGGCATCCGGCCTGGCATCCGGCCTGGCATCCGGCCTGGCATCCGGAATAAGTTTTGCCGCATCATTGGTATCGCTGGCACGGGGCCATAACCTTGGCCCGGGTGGATTTTTTTCAAGCCCCAATAACGAGGCAACCGTCACTACCCGGTGCGTATTGTTCTTGGCAATGCGCCCTAGATGGTATTGACGCTTTGAAAGCAAAAGCGCGCTTAATGGTGCGTTTCTTAAATCAATCACCACATCCCAAATGTGGCCAATGCACTGCTTCCACATTTCCAGCCAGTGTAGAGAAAATGGCTTTTTTTCCAGCACTATTATCCGTTCAAGCCCGGGCAGGCCTTCAAACAGGTCTTTTGCCAATGGCCCGCAAACAACCGTCACTTGTGCGCCGGGGTTGGTTTCCAGCAGATGCCCCAGAATCCCTGAGGAAATTACGGCGTCGCCTATTCGGGTAGATGTAATAAAAAGAATTCTCATACATGACTTTATACGAACGTCGGGCCCGCTTGCATAGCTGCTTGGTATTCCCCCGGTATTCCCCCGGTATTCCCCCGGTATTCCTAGGTAAAATGTCTGTCGGGGCTTGCCATCGGCC
>DAOWFT010000150.1 GCA_030637845.1 Thalassospiraceae bacterium | reverse complement strand
GCAAACTTTCTTGATATTGGCGGTGGTGCATCACCGGAACGTGTCGCCAAGTCTTTCTCGGTTGTTCTGTCCGACACCAAGGTCGAGGCCATACTCATAAACATTTTTGCCGGTATCAACCGTTGTGACTGGGTCGCCGAAGGCATTGTGCAGGCGTTTAAAGAGGTCGGCGTAAAAGTTCCGTTGGTGGCACGGCTTTCGGGCACCAACGTTAACGAAGGCCGCAAGATACTTGATGATAGCGGCCTGCCTATAATTACCGCCACCACATTAGTCGAGGCCGCTGATAAAGCCGTCGCCGCGCTAAAATCTTAAACAGGGGATAAAAATGACAGTTCTTTTAAATGAAAAAACCCCGGTAATAGTTCAGGGAATAACCGGACGGATTGGATCGTTTCACACCAAGGAAATGATCGAGTACGGAACCAACGTGGTTGGCGGTGTAACGCCGGGCAAGGGCGGAACCACCCATGAAGGTGTTCCGGTATTTAATTCGGTTGCCGATGCGGTTGCAGCCACCGGGGCCGAAGCAAGCTGCATTTTTGTTCCGCCGCCATACGCAGCGGATTCAGTTATGGAAGCGGCCTCGGCTGGAATAAAATTTTGTGTAAATATTGTTGATGGTATTCCAGCCCAGGACATGATGCGGGTAAAGCGTTATTTGTCACGCTACCCAGAGGAACGCAGAATGATAATGGCCGGACCAAATTGCGCGGGGGTTATATCACCGGGCAAGGCAATGATGGGAATTATGCCGGGGCATATTTATAAAGAGGGCAGGATTGGCATAATTGGCCGCTCGGGAACCCTTGGCTATGAAGCTGCCGCGCAGATGAGCGAGCTTGGCATAGGTATATCCACCAGTGTCGGTATTGGCGGCGACCCCATCAACGGTAGTTCGTTTAAGGAAATACTGAAACTGTTTGAAGCAGATGATGAAACAGATGCGGTCTTGATGATTGGTGAAATCGGCGGCCCACAGGAGGCCGAAGCAGCTGAATTTGTTTCTAAGGAAATGTCAAAACCGGTGGCCGCCTATATTGCTGGCCTGACCGCGCCTAAGGGCCGGACAATGGGCCATGCCGGTGCAATCGTTACATCGGTAGGCGAAAGCGCCGAAGAAAAGGTTGAGATGTTAAAAGATTCCGGCGTAATCGTCGCACCCAATCCCGGTGTATTGGGCACGACGGTTGCGGCAATGATTGGGGCCTAAAGGTTAATTAGACTCCGTTTACGGGTATCTTTAGATAGCTTATGCCGTTTTGTTCCGCTTCGGGCATTTGGCCCGCGCGCATGTTTACCTGTACCGAAGGCAGAATAAGAACAGGCATATTTAATGTTTTGTCTTTTTCTGCGCGCATTTTTACAAAATCGTCCTTGGAAACATTTTCGTTTATGTGGACGTTTTTGGATTTTTGTTCGGCAACGGTTGATTCCCATGCATATTCATCGCGCCCATCGGCTAGATAGTCGTGGCAGGTAAATACGCGGGTATCACCCGGCAGTTCAAGAATGCGGTTAATGGATGTATAGAGTGCCTTTGCATCACCACCGGGGAAATCACAACGGGCAGTGCCAAAATCGGGCATGAACATGGTATCGCCAATGAACGCCGCATCACCAAACAGGTAAGTTACGCAAGCCGGCGTATGGCCGGGGGTTTCCATTACGCCTCCATTGATATCACCAAGCTTAATCGTGTCGCCTTCACCAAGCAGCACATCGAATTGTGAGCCGTCGGTGGCAAAGTTGTCACCTTCGTTGAACAGGCCCTTGAATACTTCTTGCACCATGGGAACCTTGGCACCGATGGCGATTTTACCGCCCAAGGCTTCCTTTATATAAGGCGCCGCGGTCAGGTGATCGGCGTGGACGTGGGTTTCCAAAATCCACTCAACCTTTAAGCCTTGATCCCGGGCGTAGGCGATTATCTGGTCGGCGGACTTGGTGCTGGTGCGCCCTGATTTGGGGTCATAATCCAAAACCGGGTCGATAATGGCGGTGGATTTGCTGGCAGAATCGCTGACCAGATAGCTAACGGTAAAGGTATCTGGGTCGAAAAAGGCCTTAACTGTTGGTTTGGCTGGGTTGCTCATGTTACTAATTCCTTGAAAATAAAGTATTTTTCTGAAATCACGCCTATTTTACTCCATAGACGACTTTCATGCTTGCAATATTAGATAATACTTATATATATAAATGCAACCTCCGGGTGGCCATTATGACTAGCGGCCACTATCGGGCCGTAGCAATAAGAATAGTTATTGGAGAGACAATAAGATGAGCATTAAAACCATCGATCCCCAGACCCTCAAAAGCTGGATTGAACAAGGCAAAGCCGTGCTTGTGGATGTTCGCGAACCCGGTGAAGTTGCCCGCGAGCGCATCCCCGATGCTCACCACATGCCACTTTCACAGTTCAACCCCGATGGCCTGCCAAAACACGATGGCAAGTTTGTGGTTTATCATTGCGCCAGCGGCGGACGTACCGCCCAGTTCGGCGCGCAGCTTGTGTCCGTAACCCAGGCAGCGAACGATGTGTTCCATCTGGCCGGCGGCATCATGAGCTGGAAAATGCAGGGTTATGAAACTGCTTAAATTCAAGCGTTCATATAATTTCTGTTAAATAATAAAAAACCCGTTCCTTTAAACCAAGGGGGCGGGTTTTTTTTATTTGTTCCACCACGCAAGCATGGCATTAATGTCGGCTGGAATTATTTCTATCTCGCCACCGGTCATATGGTTCCATTCGTTAAGGTAGCTTTCCGGCAGGGCGATTATGGCAGGGGTATCGCTTACCAATGCCGCCATTATTTCATCCAGCAACCCTTCGCCTTTTGCTTCTTGGCGACCAAATTTTTCAATTATCACAATATCAAAATCACCGGATATGGCGCGTGTGATGGCGCTTGAACATTCGGCCAACTTTGAAACCTCCAGCAGACAGGTTCCGGGCTCAGTCGTCGGCAGGTGCGGGGTTTTTATGGGGATGCGCCGGTTGGTATCAATTTCAATGGCATCGATGGAGCCAAGTTTGCCACCGGTTCTTGAATTCATTTCCTGCACAATGCCGCCAGCCTTTGCGCCGTCAGATAAAACCCTGTCTGCAAAGGTTGCAAAAAGATCATTGCCTGCGGGGCTGTCACTGAATAGCACGGCTGTTTTTTTGGTAGGTTTATCCATAATTTAAATAACTACACCCGGGCAGGTTCAATCGCAAGCAGGGGCGGTGTTATTTGACTCTTTCGCCGCGGCCAACCCCCATTTGGCCAAGCCGTAATCGAAAGAAGCAAAATCCGGCAATAAATTAATGCCGATTATTCTTTCTAAATAATCCACAGCGACAACATAATCAGAAACAATTACATCATTATCAATTTTATTGTCATTGGGCATAAGCAGGACAACAACCGAATAGCTGTTAGGGGACCTTCCTATCATTACCCTGTAAAAACAAGATGGAACCGTTACACCCATGTCTTTGCTGCGGGGGTGCGTTCCGGTTACGCCGGCAATAATCCAGACCTTGCTAAATACCCCATTTTTTATTTGCCTTCGCGGAAGTCGTTCGGCCTTGGGCCAACCCATACGGTTGAATTTTTTAAATTGCGGAACGATTGATGAAAACAAAAAAGTTGATTTGTATGCCGTTGTATCCAGCTTCATGTCTTCGGCTTTTATCAAATGGCCACGATCAAGCCCGCTATTCCTGTATGATGCCCTTGTTGCCTGAGATAATTTATTGGGCTCATCAAAAATATCAAG
>DAOWFT010000074.1 GCA_030637845.1 Thalassospiraceae bacterium | reverse complement strand
TCAGGGTCGCGTGCGGTGAAATTAAGGTAATTAATCGTTTCGCTATCAATGGGGAATATGCCGCAGGTGGCACCATATGCCGGTGACATGTTGGCAATGGTTGCGCGGTCGGGCAGGGAAAGATGGTCAAGAGCGTTCCCAAAAAATTCAACAAATTTTCCAACCACACCTTTTTTGCGCAGCATTTCAACAATAACCAATACTAAATCGGTTGCGGTGGTGCCTTCTTTTAACGATCCTTTTAATTTAAAACCAATTACTTCGGGTATTAACATTGAAATGGGCTGGCCCAGCATTGCGGCCTCGGCTTCAATGCCGCCAACGCCCCAACCTAAAACCGCAAGACCGTTTACCATTGTGGTGTGGCTATCGGTACCTACCAATGTATCGGGGAATGCAATGGCGTTGCCATCTCCGCTATCGTCCGTCCACACAACCTGCGCCAGATTTTCAACATTTACCTGATGGCAAATTCCCGTTCCCGGTGGAACCACGCGGAAATTATCAAATGCCCCTTGGCCCCAGCGCAAAAATTCATAGCGTTCTTTATTGCGCTTGAATTCCATTTCTTCGTTCTTTTTTAGCGCATCAGCCGTGCCCGAATAATCGATCATTATCGAGTGATCAATAACCAAATCAACCGGGGAAAGTGGGTTTATTTTTTTAGGATCACCACCAACCGCAACCATGGCGTCGCGCATGGCGGCAAGATCAACCACGGCCGGCACGCCGGTGAAATCTTGCATCAATACCCGGGCCGGGCGATAGGCAATTTCACGGCCCGCGACGCCGCTGGCGGCAGCTTTCACATCATCGGCGCTGACCGTGCGCCCGTCCTCAAAGCGCAGAAGGTTTTCCAGCAATATTTTGGTGGAAAAAGGCAAAGTCGAAACATCCCGCCCATCAATATTAAGGCCGTTTTCGCCCGCAACTGGGATGGAATAATAATCATAGGATTTCCCCCCAACTTTAAGGGTGCGGCGGGAATCGATACTTTTTTCTGGGCTTTTTCCTGTTTCGCTAGGCATCGGGCAGGGGGCTCCTTTTGGGGATTGGCGTGTGTGTGCGTGAATAAAGAGCGTTATTTTTAAGGGATATATAGGCCTTTTCTAGCCCATGAGTCCATGAAATGAGAACTTTTTCTTTAGGTTTATATGGCAACAAACCACCATTTTACCCCCTTATTGACACAATCTAGTCACATTCCGGGGCTTTAATAACAATCGAAGGAAACAGCGGGTTTCAAGAGGCTCCCCCCCCTCCCTCTCTCTACCCGCTAGCCATCATGATAGGGCGTCCTTTGGAAATATGACTTAAAATTGTGAAACGATTTTCGCAATGCTGACTACCTTAAAGACCGGGTTTCTTGAAACCCGGTCTTTTTTTTAATCGAAAATACTTTAATGTCCGCCCCAATGCTCAACTGATGCTCAACTGATGCTTAAGTGATTAAAGGAATAGGCGTGTTTAAAGGAAACGATCTTATCTGTATCCGTGGCGAAAGGCTGGTTTTTACCGGCCTAGATTTTTCCGTAAGCCCGGGCGGTGCGTTGGTACTAATCGGCCCCAATGGCGCGGGCAAATCTTCGCTTCTTCGTATGATGGCGGGTTTGCTAAAACCTGCTGCAGGAAAAATGGAATGGAACGGCGAAAATGCGCTGGACGATTTTGATGAACATGCATCGAACCTTCATTATGTTGGCCTCCATGATGCGGTTAAACCGGTTTGAAGCGTACTTGAAAATGTTCGTTTTTGGGCGGGGGTGCGCGGTGCTGAAATAGACGATAAAAATATTTTAACCGCCCTTGATGCATTTGATGCCAAACACCTTGCCGATATTCCCGGACGGTTTCTTTCTGCCGGACAAAAACGCCGGGTTAACCTTGCGCGTATTATTGCCGCACCTGCACCATTGTGGTTGCTGGATGAGCCAACTACTGCATTAGACCGCGCGTCAATTTCTTTGCTGGATAAGGCTATAAAACATCACCGCGAAGGCGGCGGTATTGTTGTGCTTTCAACCCATGCCGACATAAGCATTGAAGCGGCAATCATTTTGGATATTTCGGATTATTCGCCCGGAAAAATTAAGCGGGGGGCTGCATAAATGAAACAGTTTGCATTCCTTGTTCGTCGTGACCTTAGTCTTGCCTTTCGCCAAGGCATGGATTCACTTTTGGTTGTGGTATTTTTTGTTATTGCGGTTGTTTTGTTTCCTTTGGGCGTTGGGCCCGAACCGGGAACACTGGCGCGCATATCATCGGGTGTTATTTGGGTCGCCGCATTGTTGTCGGCAATGCTTTCGCTGGAACCGCTTTTTCAAACAGATTACGAGGATGGCTCGCTTGAACTGCTTGCGCTATCAAGCCTACCGTTGGAGGTAACGGTGCTGGCCAAGGTTACCGCCCATTGGATTACCACCGGATTACCATTAATTGTTGCGGCCCCGGTTTTGGCGGTATTGATGCAGATGGAAACCGAAGGCTTTGTTATTTTAATTGTTGCGTTGTTGCTGGGCACACCATCGCTTAGCCTAATTGGTGCGGTTGGTGCGGCATTGATACTCGGTTCACGCCGGGGCGGTGTGCTGCTTTCATTGCTGGTATTGCCGCTTTATATTCCGGTGCTGATATTTGGAGTTTCAGCGGTGGATGGGGCCATTGGTGGGTATGAATTTAAAGCACAACTCCTTATTTTAGGCGGTTTTTTCATTGG
>DAOWFT010000050.1 GCA_030637845.1 Thalassospiraceae bacterium | reverse complement strand
GGCCAGTTGCCTTAACCTTAAACGAATATGGATTGACCTGATGGCTGTCCAGTATGCCAATGACCGCGGCCCCATAACCGACGCAGAAAAAGAAATCGGTTCATTCTTCCTCGACCATTTTGCCAAATCCATCGAACTTGGTCGTTCCTTTGGAGTACTTAAAAGCCGCTTCGGTGGCGTGCTTAGCGCGCTGGACCGTTTTCACGTAGGCATATTCGTGCTCTCGCCCAATGGTTCGGTGGTGGTTAAGAATGCCGAGGCCGAGCGTATTTTGGGTAACGCCGATGGCCTGTCGCTTTCACGGGATGGCCGCCTGCAATCCGGTGATGATGGCGAGCGGGCTGAGCTAAAAGATATTATCACCCGGGCAATTTCTACCGCTTGCGCCGAAGATAACCGGGCCGAGCAGTTGATGACCATTGCGCGTAACTCCGGCAATGATCCCTATTTGATTGAGGTCGCACCAATTCGTGACCACGGTGAAATTGAAACAGAGTTCAAGGGCTGCATCGTGTTTGTAATTGATCCGGGCAAAACCGACATGGTTTCAACCGAAGGGATGCAGGCGCTTTATCAACTAACCGGGGCCGAGTCAGAAATATGCCGGCTAGTCGCCGAGGGTTTGGAAACAAACGACATGGCCGATAGCAAAAACATCACGGGCGAGACCGTGCGTTCGCACATCAAGAAAATCATGCAAAAGACCGGGGTTAACAACCGCTCACAACTGGTGCGGCTGGCATTAACCGTCAACCTGCCCATAGACCAACCTATAGATAAGGCGGCCAAAGAATAATTCTGCAAAATGATTAGTTGTATATAATCCCCGTCATGACATGCGGTCTTTACCTAATAACCCCACCCCGGTTTGATGTGGATGAATTCAAGCCCCGGTTGCTTGACGCGCTGGATGGCGGCGATGTTGCCGTGGTCCAGTTGCGCCTAAAAACCGCTAGCGGCGAACCCGCCCCGACCCACGAGGTTGCTCATGCCGCAAAAATACTGATGCCATTGGTGCAGGAGCGCGACATTGCATTTATCATCAATGACGCGGCGGTACTGGCACGCGATTTGGGAGCCGATGGCGTGCATATCGGGCAAAACGACATTTCATACGCCGATGCCAGAAAGGCCGTTGGCGGTGAGGCCATTGTTGGGGTTACCTGCCACGCCTCAACCCATTTGGCCATGGCCGCTGCCGAACAAGGCGCCGATTACGTTGCCTTTGGGGCATTTTTCCCGACCAATACCAAGGAAACAACCGCCCGACCCGATAAGGAAATACTTGAAAGCTGGTCGGCGGCAACAAATGTTCCCTGCGTAGCCATTGGTGGCATCAACGCTGAAAACTGCGCCCCGCTGGCCATGGCTGGAGCCGATTTTGTGGCCGTGGTGGGTGCGGTCTGGGACCATCCGAACGGCCCGGGGGCGGCGGTAAAAGAGCTAAATAATGCGCTAACGCCAATGGGAACGTAGACAGAAAAGGTCAAATCTGACATTTTGCCCTTTTAAATCTATAATTAACAAGTGCGGGGGCGCTTTAAACGGGATTATATAAATTGAGCGACACAAAAAAAGATTTTGAACACAGCCTGGACGACCTCCATAAGGGTGCCGGGCGCATCACCAAGGGATTGGAAGATATTGTCGGTGTCATAGATCAGGTCGCCCGCGACAATGAAAGCTTCATCCAGAGCATGGATAAGGCCCCCGATGACGAACACAGCGCAACTATTCGCAAGCTGCTGGAAAACGTTAGCAAGCAAATCAAGGATATTGTTGATTACGGCCACAAATTTGAGGTTCGCATCAACGAATATTCCGATGAAATAGTGGATCTCAACCGCCAGCTTGAACACACCAAGCAAATAGCGATGATTGACCCAACCACCGGCATCGGCAACCGTCGCCGGTTTGAGGAATCCCTAAAATCAATCATCGATAATATTGAAGACTTCAAGGGCAAGGTCTCGGTGTTGCTGGCCGATGTAGATAATTTCAAAACCGTCAACGACACCCTTGGCCACAGTGTAGGCGATCAGGTTCTGCGTCAGGTGGCACAGAACTTTGTCACCAACCTAAAGGGTAGCGACATTGTCGCGCGCTGGGGCGGAGACGAATTTTCGGCAATTTTGCCCGAAACCGAGTTGAGTCACGCGATAAAGGTTGCCGAGAATGTGCGCAAAAGCATTGCCAGCAGGTCAATCCGCAACAAAGAAACCGGCGATGAAATGGGCCGGGTCACCCTTTCAATAGGGGTTTCCACCTATCACAAGGGCGATAACCCCCACAAGCTTATATTCCGTGCCGATCAGGCCCTTTATGAGGCCAAGAGGGCCGGGCGCAACTGCACCAAAGCCGAGTTGGACGAAGACTAATCTTCTTAAGGTTTGCACCACCTTGCCATTGCACCAAAGGGCCGCTGGTGCTAGCTTCCGCGCGCACATAACTAGCGGCAATATAGAAAATTATACTTTCCACCTTGTTCATTGAAATAGGTCAAAGAAATGAAAATTAACGGCAACGCTATTCGCCCCGGATATGTAATCGAACATCAGGGTCGCCTTTGGCGGGCTGTAAAAATTGCACACACCCAGCCCGGTAAGGGCGGTGCCTACCTGCAAGTTGAACTGCGCGATATTCAAAGCGGTACCAAATTAAACGAACGTTTCCGTTCATCGGAAACAGTAGAGCGCGCCACCCTTGAGCAGCGCAATTATCAGTACCTATATAATGATGGCGATATCTATACCTTCATGGATAACGAAACCTATGATCAAATACCTATTGATTCCAAGATGCTGGGTGAAGACCAGATTCCATATTTACAGGAATCAATGAACGTCATCATCGAAACCCACGAAGAAAAACCCATTGGCATTCAGTTGCCGGAAACGGTGGTGCTCGAAATTACCGAAGCCGACGCAGTGGTAAAAGGCCAAACCGCATCTTCCAGTTACAAACCGGCAATGCTGGAAAACGGCGTTAAAACACAAGTTCCACCACATATCGGGGCCGGCACCCGCATTGTGGTTAACACCTCTGATGGATCTTACGTAGAGCGAGCAAAAAACTGATGGCGCACATAAATTCATCGGCGCTGATAAATGTAATGACCGCTGCTGCGACCAAGGCTGCGCGCAAGCTGGTGCGTGATTTTGGTGAAGTTGAACACCTGCTGGTTTCAAAAAAAGGCCCGGCTGATTTTGTTACCATCGCAGATAAAACTTCCGAAGACACACTGGTGCGCGAATTACAAAAAGCCCGGCCCGATTACAGTTTCATACTAGAAGAAAGAGGCGAAATTAAAGGCAAAGATGAATCCAGCACATGGATTAT
>DAOWFT010000186.1 GCA_030637845.1 Thalassospiraceae bacterium | reverse complement strand
GGGGCTGGCATAAAAAATAAAGCGCCCCGGCCCCATGGGATCGGAAGAATATATAGACCCGGCGGAAACCGCCTTGCCGTCACCAATAACCATGGATTTATAAAGCCTTGAGGTTGTGCCGCCGCCAAGAACTTGTGCCAGCACCTCAAACGCGGCCACCCGACCCGCATTATTATTGCCGAGCGATGGGGCAATTACGTTAAGGCTCCATGCCGGTTGGCCAACCCGTGCATCACGCACTATTACCTCGCCTGATTTGGGGATATCGGGTATCCCCAGCAACGGGCGTAACGGGGGTTGGCCGCCGTTGATGGGGCCATAATATTTAACCGCCAGCTTGCGCACAGTTTCGGGGCTAACATCGCCGACAACCACCAGTACGGCATTGGAGGGCACATAATATTTTTTATAAAAATCCAAAAGATCTGACCGGGTTATTGATTTTATTTCCCCTTCCCACCCTATGACTGGGCGGCCATAGGGATGGCCATTTGGAAACAGGCGGGCGTTTACCTCCAACCGTAACTTGCCCGATGGGCTGTTTCCTATGCGCTGGCGACGCTCTTCCAGAATTACGTTGCTTTCTGTTTCTATGTCACCATCGCTTAAAACAAGCGAACTCATCCGGTCTGCTTCAAGTTCCATAACCATTTCCAACCTGTCGGCAGAAACTGTCTGGTGGTATCCGGTGTAATCAAACGAGGTAAAGGCATTTTCATTACCGCCATTTCTGGCGACCAATTTTGAAAATTCTCCATTTGGATGCTTTTTCGTTCCCTTGAACATCAGGTGTTCAAGCAAATGCGCCATTCCGCTTTTACTCACCGGTTCATCAATAGAGCCGACCCGATACCAAAGCATCTGCATAACAACCGGCGAGCGGTGGTTTGAAACAACAACCACATCCAACCCGTTATCAAGGGTAAACTTAACTGGCGCGAATACTTCTGCCCGTGCATCGCCAGCGGCGGCTACAAGCATTAAAACTGCAATCTTCAGGGCAAACAAAATACGCATGCCTTAATTGACCCTATAAATGGGGCTGGATAAAGGCGAAAAATCGACTGAGGGCACGGGGCCAATACGCGGTGGCCAGAGCATTACCAGGCTATTAGTTGAATATACCTTCTAGCAGGCGTGGTTTTTTACGTTCAATTTTGGGTATTTCACCTTCGTTGAGGGGTATTCCCTTGGCTTTGTTTTCACGGATGCGGGCGGCTTCCATGGCCGGATCAACCAAGGTGCCCCTGTTTAGCTCTTCGTCACTAAACATCAGACCTTCCATTACCGATGTGTCTTCGGCGGAAAATGCTGAGGATTCTCTGTTTACCAGCTGTCGAATATTAGGATCGGCACTGTTTGCACCACTACGTGCATAAATTGCGGCCATACCCGGACTTGACGCACTTGCCTGTTGCTGTTGCGGTTGCGGTTGCTTTCCGGTTACCGCAATGCGGGCCTGTGTAGTGGGATCGTCGGAGCTACGCACCACTGTTCCCGATTCTGCCGGGGGGCGTAGTCCAAAATCAGGCGGCAGGGAAAGCGGCGCCCGGGTATAAACCTCAAACTCATCGGGCGCACCTTTTTCTTTAATCAATGCACGCCTGGTATCGGCGCACCCGGAAACGGCTCCCATGGCAATGATAAGGCAAATTATAGCGGTACTTTTTATTGCTGATATTCTCATTAGTTTTCCGGATTATTGTTTAGGCCCTGATTATCGTTATTTTTAGGCTGTTCTGGGTCTGGCTTCAAGGCCTCGAGAATTAATGCCGCAGCCCCTAGGGTTATGGCGCTATCTGCCACGTTGAAGGCTGGCCAATGGCTGCCCCCTATATGGAAATCGAGAAAATCGACAACCGCGCCGAAACGGATTCGGTCAACCACATTGCCCAGCGCACCCCCGATAATAGACCCGATTGCCAAGACCGAAAGCATGCTTTCACCCCGCATCAGCCATAGACCTAAAAAAATTACAATTACCAGCGCAACCACAATCAGTATCCAGCTGCTCCAGGGTGAGCCGGAATCAAACATCCCGAAGCTGATCCCCCTGTTCCAGGCAAGAACAATATTAAAAAACGAAGTAATCCGGATTACCGTGGGGATCGACATTACATCGGTCAGGATCCACCATTTGGAAAGTTGATCCACAATAAATACAACCGTTGCCAGCGTTAGCCCAAGCAACCTGAGTTTTCCAATATCGGTTACAAGCGAGCTCAAGCGGTGCTGTCTCCCTGATGATTTGCAGCACAGGCGCAACGCCCGCAAACCGTCGGGTGATTTGCGTCTGAGCCAACATCGGTTTTCACCATCCAGCAACGTTCGCATTTTTCACCATCGGCCAATTTTGAAACCACGCCGACACCATCGACATCGTCCAGTTTGAACGCACCGGACGGAGCCTTGCCTTCGATTAATTCGGCCCCTGATGTAATTGCCAACTCGCTTAAATCAACGCCCTGCATTGCGTTTATGTATTCAGCTGTTGCGTAGACCTTGGGCGCGGCCTGCAGGCTGGAACCGATGCGTTTTTCCGCACGCTCTATTTCCAGCGCACCGGTCACGACCCGACGTAGGGCGCGAACCTTTGTCCATTTTTCTTCCAACGCCTTGTCTTCCCAGTTTTCCGGAACATCGGGGAACAGGCGGTAATGAATGCTGTCAGTATCGCTTGGGAAACGCGTTTGCCATGCTTCTTCGGCGGTAAAGCATATAAACGGTGCCAGCCATGCGGTCAGATAATTAAATATTTCGTTCAACACCGTGCGGGTGGCGCGCCTGACGGTTGAATCCGAACGTTCGCAATAAAGCGTGTCTTTACGAATATCAAAATAAAACGCGGACAAATCAACCGTGCAAAAATTGCTAAGCTCATTAAACAGTGGATGAAAATTATAGGCATCACACGATGTGCGAACCATTGCATCCATCTTGTGCAAGCGGCCCAGCATCCAACGCTCCAGTTCCGGCATCTGGGCGATGTCAATATGTTCGGCCTCATCAAACCCATCCAGATTGCCTAACAAAAACCTCAATGTGTTGCGCAAGCGGCGGTAAATATCCGACATTTGTTTTAATGTTTCCGGGCCGAACACCGGGTCTTCGGTATAATCGGTGCCAACCACCCACAAACGCAAAATGTCTGCACCGAATTGGCTGTAAACATCGTTGGGCGAAAGTGCATTGCCCGATGATTTGGACATTTTTTCGGCTTTTTCATCCAGAATAAAACCGTGGGTCAAAATTGTATCGTATGGCGCACGGCCACGGGTGCCGCAGCTTTCCAGCAATGATGAATGAAACCAGCCGCGATGCTGGTCAGAACCTTCGAGATAAAGCGATGCCGGCGATGAAAGGCTGGGCCATTCGTCGCCTTCCAGCACAAAGGCATGGGTTGAGCCGCTATCGAACCAGACATCAAGAATGTCGGTGACTTGCTCATAGTCTTCCGTCTTATAATCAGCGCCTAAAAAATCCGCTGCGGGCCTGGAGAACCACGCATCTGAGCCTTCATTGGTGAATATTTCAAAAACCCGGTCAAGCACCGCTTGGTCACGCAAAGGCTCGCCTGTTTTTTTGTTAACAAAAACCGTAATGGGCACGCCCCATGCCCGCTGGCGCGATACGCACCAATCGGGACGCTGTTCAATCATGGCGCGCAGACGGTTTTTGCCCTGGGCCGGAACAAAGCGGGTATCGTCAATGGCCCTTAGTGCGGTTTCCCTTAGGCCGGTTTTTTCCATGGAAATAAACCACTGCGGGGTATTGCGGAAAATAAGCGGAGCTTTCGAACGCCATGAGTGGGGATAGCTGTGAATTAAATGACCGCTGGCCAGCAAAGAGCCATTTTCAACCAGCATTGCCATTACCATTTTATTGGCGGGGAACCACGGTTTTGATTTTTTCTTGGTTGGGTCAAAATCCATGACCTTGGTCCCGCATAGCTTCTCACCCACCGCTTGTAGGTAGCTGCCGTCGGGGCCAACCGTATCGGGAATGGCGATGCCATTGGCGATGCCCAATTCCCAGTCATCGGCACCGTGGCCCGGCGCAATATGCACAAACCCCGCGCCGGTATCGACCTCGACAAAATCTGCTTTTAATGCCGGAACATCAAATTCGTAAACCGCATCGTCAGCTCGCATGGGATGATGACAGATGGTTCCGGCTACCTCTGCGCCCTTGAACGATGCAACAATTTCGTGGGATTGAATTCCAGCGGCTTCGCATACCGACGTTACCAATGCCCTAGCAATGGCAATTGTTTCACCAACAATTGCGGTTCCTTCTTCTGCTATGTCAGTAACCCTTAACACCACATAGTCAATGTCATCACCGTAAGCCACGGCGCGGTTGGATGGAATAGTCCACGGGGTGGTCGTCCAGATAACAATGGATGCGCCATCAAGCGCCGCCACATTGGATGAGACAACCGGGAAGCGGACAAAAATTGTTGGTGAACGGTGTTCGTGATATTCGACCTCGGCCTCGGCCAATGCGGTTTTTTCCACCACCGACCACATTATAGGTTTGGCGCCTTTGTAAAGCGAGCCGTTCATCAGGAACTTGCCCAGCTCAGCGGCAATCGCCGCCTCGGCCTTATTGGTCATGGTCATATAGGGTTTATCCCAGTTACCAATAATTCCCATGCGTTTGAATTCTTCGCGCTGGATATCTATCCAGTGTGCGGCAAATTCGCGGCATTCCTTGCGGAACTCAACCACGTCAACGTCGTCTTTGTCTTTGCCGGCTTTGCGGTATTTTTCTTCGATTTTCCATTCGATGGGCAGGCCGTGACAATCCCATCCCGGAACATAATCGGCGTCTTTGCCCAGCATTTGTTGTGAACGGTTAATTGTGTCTTTAAGGATTTTGTTTAAGGCATGACCGATGTGCAAATGGCCGTTGGCGTATGGCGGACCGTCATGAAGGATGAACTTTTCCCGGCCTTTGCCCTGTTCGCGGTGGCGGGCATAAAGATCCATTTCCTGCCAGCGGGCCAGCATATCGGGCTCGCGCTTGGGCAGGTTTCCGCGCATGGGAAACTCCGTATTAGGAAGAAAAACGGTGTTTTTATAATCTATATTGTCAGCGCTCATTTTGTTCTTTCTTGATCCTTTAGCAAGGGGCTGGCTTTAGCCAGTAGCTTATTTAGCAAGTATTTGGCGAACCTTGACGCAATCGTCAGCTATTTGTGCCTTTAATTCATCTAGTCCGTCAAACTTCATTTCCAGACGCAGGTATTCAATAAGCCGGACCCGCAGATGTTTACCGTAAAGGTCGCCATCAAAATCGAACAGGTAAACTTCCATTAGCTCATGGGTGCCGCCAAACTGCGGACGATAGCCAAAACTACCGGCCCCATCCATCCATTTGGTATTTAACCCTTCGTCAATGCCGGCCTGCACCGCATATATACCGGTGGCCGGATGAAGATAATCCCCCATGGTCAGGTTGGCGGTAGGATAACCCAATTCGCGGCCACGGGCATCGCCGTGTTCAACCCGGCCTTCGATTTCAAACGGAACCCCCAGTATTTCGGTTGCGGCCCGGGGGTTGGCTGCCTTTAATTCATTTCTAACCCGGGTGGATGAATAAACCTCGCCATTGGCATCTACTACCTTGGGCACCGCGGTAAAGCCAAAGTCCTTTTCCCGGCCACGTTTTAACAATAAATCAGGGCTGCCGCCGCGGCCACGTCCGAATTCAAAATCATAGCCGGAAACAACATGGCGGGCACCGAGACCGGCCAATAACACCTCATCAATAAAGGCATCGGCATCAAGGGATGCAAAATCCTTGTCAAAATGCTGAACCAGTATTTGATCAACGCCCATTTCTTCTATTACGCGCACTTTGGTACGCATGGTGGTCAGACGAAATGGCTCAGTCTCGGGGCGAAACACCGATGTCGGGTGCGGCTCAAACGTCAGCACCGCCCACGGCACACCCATGGCCCGGGCTATGGTGCCGGCTTCATTAATGACCTCTTGGTGGCCCTTGTGCACGCCGTCGAAATTGCCAATGGCAACCACCACATCGCGGGCATCTCTGGGCAGGTCGGTATAGTGTCTAAAGATACGCATCAGGCGAGAATAAGTGTCAGCCAAGGTCGCTGGGGTCAAGCAAAAACAGGCAAAAGTACTGGAATTTAAGCCCTTTTTGGGGCCATTACGGTGGCCTCACCCTCTAAAACCAGCTTATTTTCCTTATTACCGACCACTTCGCAGGTGGTTCTGAGTACCACAAAACCCTTAGGCTCCACCAATTGGGTGACCTCGGCGGTGGCAATTACCACATCACCGGCCCGCACCGGGGCCTTAAATTTGAGGCTTTGGTTGATATATATGGTTCCCGGGCCGGGAAAGCGGGCACCGACCACGGTAGAGACATAGGACGCGGTTAAAATGCCGTGGGCTATACACCCGCCAAAGGGGGTATTTTTGGCGGCGAAATCATTATCTAAATGAACCGGATTATCGTCGCCGGAAACGGCGGCAAAAGCCTTGATGTCGGCGTCGGTTACGGTACGCATGTAGCTTGCCTTTTGCCCGACGGATATTTCGTCAAAATAAAATGCACCGCCGGGGGCCGAGCCGGTTTCAGGGGTTGGGCCAGAAAAATTGTCAGTAAATTTGTTCATTTTAAAGCTATTCCTTGGTGCCGAGATTTTCTTCAATGGCTTTTATTAACTCTGGTACCTGAATTGGTTTTGTTATGTAGCTCACAAACCCGGCATGACGACCCCTTGTGATATCAGCTTTTGTTGCCTGGGCGGTTACGGCAATAACCGGAATTGAACTGGTTTTTTCATTTACCTTTAAACGCTCAAGAGCTTCGTAACCATCCATGCCGGGAAGATTAATATCCAGAAGAATAATATCGGGGTGTTTAGCCTCGGCCATTTCCAAACCCAGCTCGGCATTATGGGCCGAAATAAGATCAACCCCGGACATCCTTTCTATGATTTTTTCCATAAGCATAAGATTGGCTGGGTTGTCTTCTACATAAAGAACTTTATAGCCCTCTCCTTCTGCGCCAATGGCACTTTCCATTACCACCGCATTGCTCTCGGCCTGCGTGGTTTTGGAAGCTGTCGGCAGCGAAGACTGTGCAGCCAGCGGTATCTCTACCCAAAACGTAGTCCCTTTTCCGACTTCACTTTCAAAACCGATTTCACCTTTCATAATATGCATCATTTTGCGGGTGATAACGAGACCAATGCCGGTTCCTTCGATTTCTGAAGTTTCGTGACCGAGGCGATTAAAGGGCTTGAAAACACTACTGTACTGGTCTTCGGCAATACCGTTACCGGTATCGGTGACGGCAATGTTACAGAATTGATCGCCCTCAACCCGGGCGATTATGGAAATTGATCCACCTTCGTTATTGTATTTAACCGCGTTGGAAAGAAGGTTCAGCAACACCTGCTTTAGGCGCGTATGGTCGGCCATTACCTCAACATTAGGGCAGTTATCCGTATTAACATCGATGGTAATATTTCTTTTTTCAGCCATGGTTTGAACCATGACTATGCTTTCATCGATCAATTGACGGATGGATACCGGCTCAATACTAACCGATATCTTGCCGGCCTCGATCTTGGCCAATTCCAATACCTGATCGATTAACTCCAAAAGATGGTTGCCGCCTTTGATAATTTGATCGGTGCTGTCTTTTTGCCCATCCGTCAGCGGGGTCGAGGGATCAAACTGCAGCAATTGGGTAAAGCCCAAAATAGCGTTCAATGGCGTGCGTAACTCGTGGCTCATGGATGACAAAAATTCAGATTTTGCCTGATTTGCGTTTTCCGCTTCTTCTTTGGCTATCCCAAGCGCCTTTTCGGCGTTTCGGCGACTGCTCAAATGATTTTCCATGGAATCAAGGAACCGGTTGGTGGCGCTTGCCACCATGCCCAGTTCATCGTCAATTTTTCCAATACTTGGAATACGGTGCAAACCAGGTGCGCTGGGGTCAACCTCGCCAATGGCTGTAACCAGCTTGCCCAAGGGTTTAATAAGACGAAAACGTAGAAACCACGCCAAAGTCAAAATTACAATAACAAGAAGAAGGCCTATGCCGATTGCCGACGAATAAATAGTTTTGGCCAACGAATCAATCGATCCGGAAACAACTTTCGACTTTTCTTGCCGCAATGCCCCCACCTCATTGGTCAACTTGCGCAGAGCCAGCAATGCCGGAGTATCGTCAACCGAAACCTGTTGGTCGATTTGAGAAAGGACATAATTATTATTAATAAGAAGCTCGGTGCGGGTAATGGCCTTCATATATTCGCCAGCCACAGCTTCAATATCGCTGATTGCGCTTTCTTCTTCGGCAGAAATATCCAGTGCCCTGTAACCACTAAAAATAATTTTTGCTTCAAGCATGGATCTGTGGGCACTGAGAAGATATTTGCTTTCGCGGCGGAGTAAATAATTTTTAAAATTATGAATCATCCCTCCGTAGCCGATGGAACCACGCAGAACGGATAGGTAGACCTGTTTCTGGGTTATGTTACGTTCGCTACTGACCCACAACGTATTCAGGTTTGTTATTTCTCGGATTAAAATCCCGCTGGTGACGATGGTGACAACGGCGGTCAAAATCAAAAATGCGGCCAGCCATTTACCAAGCCTATTGATGGTCAGGGTTTTCAGGGCTCTGATCACTGCACACCGCCCCCTGTTATCAATTGGTCATTTTTTTGCCTGATAACAATTTCGTCGAGGCGCCTGAGTGCTAAATCAACAAGGCCAAACACATCGCTTGTGGTTTTGGGGGCACCAATGAAACCATACTCCACAAAAAATGGGCTTATTTCTATCGGTGTGGTGGAAGAATGTAAAATGTCGCCTGCGATATTAACCAGAACCTGTCCCGAATAGAGATAGACCAGACTAGGGGTGACGCGATTATCTTCGCTTAAAAGAAGGTTGGGCAATTTACCATCAAGCAACGTATCTGAGGCATGGATCGATCCATCTTCGTCCACTTCGTTCAGCTTGGTGCTGAACTCATCAACTAATTCAAGAACGTCTGCTGGCACCTTATTATAAAATTTATTTGGCTCCATGCTATTAAGTTTCTTGAGCCATTCTTTATCGTTTGAGCGCACGCCCGCATAGGCAATCACCGCCCTGTTGATGTTGGTCCAAAGGCTATAAACCGGGCTCGGGGTTAGGCCGAGATCCACCGCACGATCATCGCCCAGTGCGCTAGGGGCGGCAAACAAGGGCAACATCAGAATGAAGATTGCTTTTATAAGCTTGTTCATTATTTGACTTCTAAAAAAATATTTAATTCCAGATAATGGTGCCCCCAGTCGGAATCGAACCGACACTCCCTTGCAGGAACCAGATTTTGAGTCTGGCGCGTCTACCAATTCCGCCACAGGGGCCCATGAAAGAAATACTTAGGTAGAGGCCGCATAATAACCAAGCACCCATTGCGGTCAATACGTGATATTTGCCCTATTTCCGGGCCTGGCCATTGCCGGAAATGACCCCGACTGCTATCACCGTGGTCATAAACCTTAAGGGACTATCCTTTGCTTAGACGACTTTACGATTGGACCATGTCTTTTGCCGCCCATCCACACGCCCTGTGGGCGCTATTTTTTATTGCCTTCATCGAAAGCTCGTTTTTTCCCATTCCGCCCGATATTCTGCTGCTGCCCATGGTTTTGGCGGCCCGGGGCAATGCCTGGAAAATTGCCGGGGTTTGCACGCTGGGCAGCGTTCTCGGTGGGTTTGCCGGATACGCCATTGGCTATTTTTTATACGAAAGTGTCGGCCAGCCGGTGCTGGAGTTTTACGGCTACAGCGAAAAATTTGTCGCCTTTCAGGCCATGTACAACGAATGGGGTGGCTGGATTGTCGCCGCCGGCGGCCTAACCCCCCTGCCCTACAAGGTTATTACCATTGCCAGCGGGGTAACCGGCATGGATTTGACAACCTTTGGGGTGGCATCCTTGCTTTCGCGGGGGGTGCGTTATTTTCTTGTCGCCGCCCTGCTGTGGTATTTTGGCGAACCCATCCGCACCTTTGTTGAAAAATATTTAGGCTGGTTGGTGGCGGTGGGCTTTGTTGTTTTGCTGAGCGGATTTGTCGCCATCAAGTTCGTGCTCTAGACTAATTCCATGCTCAATAATATACACCCAAGACGCCTTTATCCATTGCTGGCGCTAGCCTTTAGCGC
Organism: Thalassospiraceae bacterium; assembly: GCA_030637845.1. Taxonomy (GTDB): domain Bacteria; phylum Pseudomonadota; class Alphaproteobacteria; order Rhodospirillales; family Magnetovibrionaceae; genus DAOVVL01. Next base: position 1,343 of record DAOWFT010000186.1, on the reverse strand, counting down.
AGCGGCGCTGGCCGGTGCCTATATCGCCCAATACGGGTTTGAGTTGGAGCCATGTATTTTATGCCTGTATCAGCGCATACCTTTTGCATTGGCGGTGGTGCTGGCGCTGGTTGCGTTGTTTCGCCCTGATTTTGCAAAAATTATAATGGCCCTAATGATTGCCGTGTTTGTGTTTGAAGGATTGCTGGCTTTTTATCATGTGGGGGTTGAGCAACATTGGTGGGCGGCGGCTACCGGATGTTCGTCATCTGGCGAAATATCTAAAAGTCCGGCTGAAATGCTTAAAAATCTGCAAAAATCCATACCCAAACCGTGTGACGAGGTCGACTGGACCATACTTGGTATTTCCATGGCGGCGTGGAATGTATTATTCTCAGGCTTTCTGGCGGGCGGGGCTTTTTTTGGCCTCAAGCAAATAAGACGGGCCAAATAAAACGAGAAGCGTGAATTTATGACAAAAACAACCACCCCAATAGGCGGAAGAATGCCGGGCGATCTGACCAAGGATCAATTGCTTGATCGTATGATCCGGGTTGATCAGGCGGGCGAGCTCGGTGCGGTGCGTATCTATCAGGGCCAGCTTGCGGTTTTAGGGCGCGGGCCCAAGGGCGAAATTATTGCCCAGATGAAAGAACAAGAAGACGTTCATTTAAAAACATTTTCCGACATGGTATCGGATAGAAACGTCAGGCCAACCGCAATGACCCCCATATGGCATGTCGCCGGGTTTATGTTGGGCGCGGGAACCGCATTGCTGGGTGAAAAGGCGGCCATGGCCTGCACCGTTGCGGTTGAAGAGGTCATCGACGAGCATTACCAAAAACAAATCGAACTATTGGGTGATGACGAAAAAGAATTGCGCGATACTTGTGAAAAGTTCCGCCAAGAAGAAATAGAGCATCGCGATATCGGATATGAAAACGGGGCCGAAGATGCACCGGGATACCCGGTTTTATCAAACGCCATAAAAACCGGAACCCGCTTTGCCATTTGGCTTTCCGAACGAGTTTAATTTTTTTATTTTTTATCTTTTCTTTCGTGGGCCCGCACCAGCGATGCCACAACCCCACGCATGGAACGGACTTCTTGTTCGGTCATGCGCGCGCGGTTAAAAAGATTTCTTAAATTACGAACCATGTTTGGGCGCTTGGCCGCGACGCGTAAAAAACCGCTTTCATCCAGCTCGCCCTCTAGGTGTTCAAAAAAACCGATTAATTCTTCTTTGGTTGCAGGACGGGTGTCGCTTCTGATTTCAAATACTTCATCGGCGCGGGCATCATCAATTCCCGCCTGATACCATTCATAACCGATAAGCAATACAGCCTGCGCCAGATTAAGCGATG
>DAOWFT010000090.1 GCA_030637845.1 Thalassospiraceae bacterium | reverse complement strand
GGTGCGGACTTTCATGGCGTGCTGGATAAGTTCTTGGCGTTCGGGGGTCATTACGCCGCTTACGGTTTCACGCAGGCTTTGGATTTCTTTTTCCTTGGCGCTCATTTGGACAACTATTTTTCGCTCCTTGCCACGTTGGGCAGCAGATTTGCGAGCTTTTTCATCTAAAAATAGCGACATGAATGCGTTTGAAAACTTACCCATTAAAACGCTCCTAAAGGCGTGATTCGTCTCCCGCTATCCTACCTCACGGTTGTTGCCTGCGGCAAATCAGGTGTTTTTATTTAATGGCGATATGGTGTACATGATGACCATGACCGATATTTCACCAAGCCAGAACCCCGCCCAATTGCTGAAAGACCTTTTTGTCGTGGCCGTGGACGCCGCCAGCCCAAAGGGGACTTTGGCCAATTTCCTGCCCGAAAAAACCCCGGAAAAAAATAAAGGCCGCACCGTGGTAATAGGCGCCGGCAAGGCAGCCGCCAGTATGGCCCAAGCCCTTGAAGATGCGCTTGAGCAGGCATTGGGCGAGAAGGGCGAAGATAAAAATATAGACGGCCTTGTCGTTACCCCATACGCCCACGGTGTGCCGACCAAATGGATAGAGGTAGTTGAGGCCGCACATCCGGTTCCCGACGACGAGGGCGAAGCGGTTGCAAAGCGTTTGCTTGAGAAGGTATCGAACCTTTCTCATGACGATATGGTGTTGTGTCTAATATCGGGTGGCGGTTCTGCGTTGATGGCGTTGCCGGCAGCTGGGCTAACGCTGGCTGATAAGCGCGATATCAATACCAAGCTTTTGAAATCCGGCGCCGCCATTGATGAAATGAATACGGTGCGCAAGCATCTCTCGGCCATAAAAGGTGGCCGCCTTGCCATCGCGGCAAATCCCGCCCGGGTTGTTAGCCTTGCCATTTCCGATGTGCCCGGTGATGACCAGTCGGTTATAGCGTCAGGCCCAACAGTGGCCGACCCGACGACATTTGCCGATGCCTTGGCCGTGTTGAATAAATATTCAATTGTCGCGTCACAAAATGTTGATCGCGCACTTCAAGAAGGCAAGGCCGGAAAAAGAGAAGAAACACCTAAACCGGGCGACCCTCGATTAGAAAGATGCGAGATGCACATCATTGCGACCCCGGCGCTATCACTTGTTGCGGCGGGCGATGCCGCACGCCACGCCGGATATAAATTGCAGATGCTTGGTGACGATATAGAGGGCGAGGCCCGTGAAATCGGTCGCCAGCATGCGCGGCTTGCGATTGAGGCGGCAAATTCCAGCAATAAAAGAATGGCAATCATTTCCGGTGGCGAGACCACCGTCACCGTAAAGGGTGATGGCCGTGGCGGGCGCAACGCCGAATACCTGCTGGGGCTGGCAATCGAGCTTGCCGGTCACCCCGATATTTACGCTATTGCCTGCGACACCGATGGAATTGATGGCACCGAAGACAATGCCGGTGCGGTGTGCGGGCCCGATACCCTGACCCGGGCGGCGGCCCTTGGGCTGGATGGGCCAGCCATGCTGGCGGGCAATGATGCCTATTCATTTTTTGATAAATTGGGCGATCTTGTAATAACCGGCCCAACGCGAACTAATGTTAACGATTTCAGGTGTATTCTGATCAGGTGATTCGATTAGATGGGTTCTAGATTGATTTAAAAGGAAAAGTCTGGCGTAAAAACGGCGCGGGCTTTATGTTCAAGGGCATGAGAAGAAATAGAAACGCAAAAATTATCGCAACATTGGGGCCGGGGCGCTCTTCTGAAGAAGAAATCGCCAATTTATTTGAGGCGGGCGCCGATGTATTCAGGCTCAATTTTTCCCACGGTGTGCACGACGACCATAAGCGCCGTTACGAAGTAATCCGCAAGCTGGAAAGCAGGTTTTCCCGCCCCATAGGCATCCTGATGGATCTGCAGGGGCCAAAACTGCGCGTGGGCGAGTTTGAGCAGGGAAAAGTAATGCTTGAGACGGGTCAGTCGTTCCGGCTTGAACTGACCAACAACAAAGGCAACAAAACGACTGCCCCGTTACCGCATCCGGAAATTTTTGCGGCCCTGCGTCAGGATATGGATCTTTTGATTGATGATGGAAAAATCCGTCTTCGGGTTGAAAAGGCGGGCAAGGATTTTGCCGAAACCATAGTTATCAATGGTGGTGAGGTTTCAAACCACAAGGGCGTTAATGTTCCCAGTGCCGAACTGGCCCTTTCGGCAATGACCGAAAAAGACCATCACGACTTGAAGGTCGGGCTTGAAATGGGTGTTGACTGGGTAGCTCTTTCTTTTGTTCAGCGCCCGGCTGATATTGAACAGGTAAAATCAATTGTAAAAGGTCGCGCCAGTGTAATGGCCAAGCTGGAAAAACCAGGCGCCATAGAATACCTGCATGATATTGTTGACCAGGCCGATGCCGTTATGGTTGCCCGTGGCGACCTTGGGGTTGAGCTTCCGCCCGAAGACGTTCCGGTTCAGCAAAAACGCATAATCAATTCGTGTCGCCAATCGGGCAAGCCGGTTGTGGTCGCAACCCAGATGCTGGATTCAATGGTTCATTCACCAACCCCAACCCGGGCCGAGGCCTCCGACGTTGCCACGGCAATTTATGATGGTGCCGATGCGGTAATGCTTTCAGCCGAAACCGCCGTTGGCGATTATCCGGTTGAATCCGTTGCCATGATGGATCGCATAATCTGTCGGGTTGAACGTGACCGTATTTACCACAAGATGGTCGAGAGCGCCCGTTCGTTACCCGAAGCAACCCCGGCCGATGCCATAAGTGCCGCCGCCCGTCAGGTTGCAGATACCATTTCAGCCCAAGCCATCGTTTCGTTTTCATCTACCGGTTCGACCACCGAGCGAATTTCCCGCGAACGTCCATTGGTGCCTATTTTGGGCCTAACCCCAAATCTGCCCGTCGCCAGAAAGCTAGCGCTTGTCTGGGGGGTTCATTCAATGCGAACCCGCGACGTTGATAGTTTTGGTGAAATGATGGGCAAATCCGTCAGGGTTTCAATTCGAGAAGAGTTTGCACTTAAGGGTGACAAAATAGTTATTGTGGCGGGGATTCCATTTGGTAGCCCGGGTGGCACAAACATCGTGCATATTGCCACTGTCGATTAATCGTGTTTATGCCCTAAATTACCCAAGAAATTACCCAGGACCTCCCAAAATGCTTTATCAGCTGTTTACAATTGTAGTCCCTGTATTCGTGTGCGCCGCGATTGGTTTTTTCTGGGCCAAATCAGGGCGTCACTACGACACCGAAATGGTTACCAGCCTTGTATCGTCCATTGGTGTTCCGGCGTTGGTGTTATCAACGCTGCTGACGGTGGATATAGATATTTCCGCTCTTGCAGAAATGGCAGGGGCGACTGTTGGCGTTTTGGTTTTTATGACCGGGGTCAGCTTCGCCCTGATAAAGGTAATGGGGTATTCGGTACGGGCATTTTTGCCTGCATTGGTGTTCCCCAATACCGGTAACGTCGGCATTCCGCTTTCCCTGTTTGCTTTCGGTGCAGAGGGAATGGCGTTGGGGGTTGCGTATTTTTCCGTTTGTATTGTGATCCAGTTTACCTTGGGGGTTGCGATTGCATCCGGTTCGGCGTCACCTAAATCGTTGTTACGGGTGCCGACACTGTATGCGGTGGCGTTGGCGGTTTTTATTATGGTAACCGGCATCAAGCTGCCTGAGTGGGCAATGAATACCTTTGGCTTGCTGGGTGGGTTTGCCATTCCGCTGATGCTTATTACCCTTGGTATTTCACTTGCCCGACTGCAAATATCGACCTTTGGCAAAACATTACTGATATCGTCTTCCCGGTTGATAATTGGTTTTGGCGTTTCGTTGGCGATAGCCGAAGCGTTGGGCTTGGAAGGCGTGATGCGCGGCGTTCTTGTTTTGCAATCGACGCTGCCGGTAGCCGTTTTCAACTATCTTTTTGCCCAGAAATACAATACCGATCCGGAAACGGTGGCGGGGGCAGTGGTTCTTTCTACTGTTATATCATTTGCAACCTTGCCATTATTGTTATGGTTCTTGTTGTAGATAGTTTTTTTAGAAGTGGAGGCATCTTCATTGCTTAGGGTTCCCATCCGCGAGCTGCTTATATTGCTGGTTTTGGCCGTAATGTGGAGCCTGTCTTTTACCGTAATAAAGGTGGGCGTCGAACACGTTCCGCCGGTTACCCTTGCCGCAATGCGCATTGGCATAGCCGCCATCATGCTTTGGGGGTGGATGCGCCTTAGGGGCGGGAGCCTGGGTCGTAACCCCCGCCTATGGTGGATGTTTTTTTTAATAGGCATCTTCGGAAATGTTTTCCCGTTTATAATGATAAACTGGGGCGAATTAAAAATATCCAGCGGGCTTGCCGCCACCCTGATTTCGCTGATGCCGCTTTCGGCACTTGTATTGGGACGCATCTTTTCAGACGAAATACTTAACCTCAGGCGAATAACAGGAATTATTCTCGGTCTGGTCGGGGTTGTCGTTCTTATTGGCCCCGATGAATTAATGATGTTGGGCGATGATATCCTTCCCCAGCTTGCGGTAGCACTGGGTGCGGTTTGTTATGCAATTGCCGGAATACTTGTGCGTAAATTACCAGCAGGAGAGCCACTGGAGCAGGGGGCGGGAATACTTATCGCAGCCACCATTGTAATGATTCCCGCTTCACTTATTGCCGATGCGCCATGGACGGTGGACTATACCTGGACCGCATTTTTATCGGCCATGTATTTAGGCATTTTCCCAACCGCAATAGCGACAATATTATTGATCGAAGTAATTGCCAGGCGTGGCGTTACATTTTTATCGTTGAATAATTATCTAATACCGGCTTTGGGTGTTTTGTGGGGCGTGTTGTTCTTGGGCGAAAAAGTAACCCCAAGCACGCTAAGCGGGCTTGGGGTGATACTTGTCGGTATTGCCATTGCGGGCGTCGGTCCGGCAACCACAAAAGACGAACCTGAGTAATGATATCCACCCAGGATTATTATAAGTTATAAAGCCCCTCGAGTTTATCGCCGTATATTTCCTTAATCTTGTAACGGCGCACTTTAAGCGTAGGGGTCATAAGTTCATTTTCAATTGTAAACCCTTCGTCCGCAATGATGAACTTTCTTACTTTTTCAACATTTGAAATAGCGTTATTTACCCGGCCAATGGCATCGAAGATTGCTTTTCTTAAAAGCTCGTCATCAACCAGATCTGAAACATTTTTATCCGGGGCGTTTGTTTTTTGCCAATCGGCAAACCATTCCGGATCGGGCACAATCAGGCCGACCAAATGCGATTTTTTATCGCCATAAACCATGGCTTGGGCTATTTCCGGCTCAAGGGTCAAAAGGCCCTCAATCCTTTGCGGGGCTATGTTGTCACCGCCGGAATTGACAATAATATCTTTTTTGCGGTCGGTGATTTGTATACAGCCGTCTTCGTCAATTATCCCGATGTCGCCGGTGTGCAACCAGCCATCAATAATTGTTTTGTTGGTGGCTTCTTCATTTCTCCAGTAACCGTTCATCAGCAATTCGCCACGGACAATGATTTCACCATCATCGGCAATGCGAACCTCGGTATTGGGAACCGGTGGGCCGACGGTGTGCATTTTAATATTAGATGGCAGATTAGCGCTGATAAGCGGCGCAGATTCGGTTAGGCCGTAACCTTGTAAAATCCTAATGCCAAGGGCATGGAAGAAAATACCAATTTCCGGGTTTAGCGGTGCGCCCCCGGAAATAAACGCCTTTAGCCTTCCGCCGAAGCGGGCCTTGACCTTTTTCCGCACCAATTTATCCAACAGCTTATTAAGCAGGCTCTCGCTAATGCTCAGGCTATTCGGGTCATGGTAAAGCTTGGTTCCAAGTTCCAGTGTTTTCATGAAAAGTTTTTCTTTTAAGCCGCCCTGCTGTTCGATGCCGCGCATGATGCGCGAATGCATGCTTTCATAAAGGCGCGGAACCGACAAAATTAGGGTCGGACGGGCCTCGACCATATTTTTTGCCAGCGTTTCAACACCTTCGGCGTAATATATTTCCGCACCAATGGATATGGGCAGATGCATTCCGCCAATATGTTCATAGGAATGCGAAAGTGGCAAAAAGCTAAGAAACACATTATTTTCAAGACCAAGGTCTTCAATAACATGTTGGGCACCGTGGCAGTTATGCAGCAATGCGCCATGGCTTAGCATAACGCCCTTGGGCGCACCGCCGGTACCGGATGTATAAATTATGCAGGCGGTATCGGTACGCTTTATCTTTTTAGCTTCTTCAATCGGGTTTAGCTGTTCGTGCTTGCTGCGCTTTACTGCCGC
>DAOWFT010000172.1 GCA_030637845.1 Thalassospiraceae bacterium | reverse complement strand
TTCTTAACCTCCGAGGCAACCACCGCAAAGCCCTTGCCGGCGTCACCGGCCCGGGCCGCTTCGATGGTGGCGTTCAGCGCCAACAGGTTGGTTTGGTCGGCAATGTCGGTAATAAGGGCGACAACCTCGCCGATTTTATCGGCGGCGGTGGCCAGTCCCCTGACCTTTTCATTGGCACCCTCAACCTCGGCCACGGCAGCACTTGCAATCTGGGTTGATTGCGATACCTGACGGGAAATTTCCGAAATAGAACTGGAAAGCTCTTCCGCCGCACTGGCCACCGTTTGCACGTTGGTCGATGCTTCTTCAGCGGCGGCGGCCACAATTGTAGATTGCTGTTGGGTTGATTGGGCTGTGCCTTCCATGGATTTAGCGGTGGACTGCATTTCGGTTGCAGCCGAAGAAACGCTCTGGACAACGGTCTTCATGTTCTTTTCAAAATTATCGGCAACACCATTGAAGTTATTGGTCTTGTCGGCAATAGTATCGGCAGCTTTGTTAAAGATAATAGACGCATTAAGGAATGTTCCGCGCATGCCAGTCGGAAGAATTTTCCGGAAATATTTGTTTTCGGTCACGTATTCCTGACAGGCGATGGTTTCACGAACATAGGCATCGGAAATATCAATCAGCGCGTTAACCGAGTTCTGCATTTCACCAAGATCGCCACCTTCGTTAATGCCGAGAATGCGTACCTCAAAATCACCTTTGGCAGCGGCAGCGCAGGCATCAACGGTGCGGCGAAGCTCTTTATTGGCTTTGTTGATTAGTATGAAGCTGGCCATAGCAGCAACAATAATCAGGCCGATGGCAATTTCTTCAAGCACGGCAGCAACGCCCATAAACGCACCAACTTCTGCAATAATTGCAAAAATAGCCGAAGCGACGATAGCAATTTTAGTCTTGGAGAGAGAAGATAAATTCATCGTATTCGACCCCTTTGTCTTTGAGTATACCAATAAGCGTATTGAACGCTTCGTTCATGCCTTCTTTGCTGTTGGCATGGCTTTGTTCAATTTCAAGCAATTGTTTGTAAAGCGGTGCGATTACTTCATCGATCACCTTGCGATTGGGAACCCGGCGGTTGGAATGAAAACCCACAACCTGTCCGCTGTCATCACGTGAAGGGGTGGCATGGGCCAGAACCCAGTAATGATCGCCGTTCTTGGACATGTTTTTCACATAGGCAAAAATTTCTTTGCCCGCGCCAAGGGTGTCCCACAAAAGCTTGAACACGCAGCGCGGCATATCGGGATGGCGTACCAGTGAATGGGGTTGGCCAATACATTCGGCCTCGGTGCCGCCATAAAGTTTAAGGAACACCGGATTTACATATGTTAACCGCCCGGTTGGGTCGGTTTTGCTGACGATGATTTCACTTTCATCGAAAAAGCGCTCCACCCCTGTGGGGGTTACGTCACTTGGCATTTTATCTTCCCTTTGTACAAATCTTATTAAATTAATTTTTTAACTTTTCTCAAGCTCAAGCTTTGGCGCCCCCGGGAACCATAGGTTGATTCAATAACTACAGTAGTCAAATATTAACACAAAAGCACTATTTCAAGGTATTAGCGGATATTAATAATATTTCGCTTAAATAAGTGTGAAATAGGTTTACAGCACACAAAACCCCTAAGCCACGATTATGTGGCGGGCCTATATTGCAATTAATTATTTAATTACAATTAGTTAGTCAAGAATTAGCCTTGAATCAACTACGGAGAACACCACCGGTGGCCTTTGCTACGGCGGCCACGACTTTTTTACCCACGGCGTCTATTTCTTCGTCAGTCAGGGTTTTTTGCACAGGCTGCAATGTTATTTCAACCGCCAGAGATTTCTTGCCCTCACCCACGGATTTTCCTTCAAAAAGGTCAAAAACCCGGGCCTCAACTATCAGTTTTTTATCTGCACTGGCCGCCGCACGCTGAACATCGGCTGCCGGGGTTGCGCCATCGACCACAAAGGCAAAATCGCGCTCAACCGGCTGCAGGGCCGAAAGCCTGAGCATGGGCCGCTGCTGGCTTTTCTTGGCCTTGGGTTTTGGTAGCGCGCCTAAATGAACTTCAAATCCTGCTACCGGGCCCTTGATATTCATTTTTTTCAAAACGCCCGGGTGTATTTCGCCAAAATGAGCCAACACATTTTGTGGCCCCAGTTGGATTGCGCCGGAACGTCCGGGATGATACCAGCTTGGCGCCGCATCGGTAATTTGCGCTTTTTTCACATCAATACCAAAAGCGGCAATAACCGCCATGGCATCTGCTTTAGCGTCAAACGCATCTACCTTGCGTGCGGCTTCCTGCCAATTACGCGGCGCGGCGGCGCCAGAACGAACACCACTGGCGGCAAGCTCCTGATCATCGCTGCCATCACCACTGAACTGGGGTCCGACCTCAAACAATTTGCCATCAGCAAAACCACGGGCATCGTTGCGTCCGATAGCGGCCAACAAGTTTGGCAAAATGCTTGGGCGCATAACATCAAGGTCGGATGAAATAGGATTAACCAGACGAACCGCATCAACCACTACGCCGAACAAATCGGCATCGGTTGACGGCATGAACGAATAAGTTACCGCCTCAACCATGCCGCGGGCGGCAAGGGTGCGACGAATGCTTGAGCGCAATGCCTGCTCCTGGGTTAAGGCAGGTTTAGGCAATGCCCCATCACGCGGTAACGACACGGCCGGGATGCGGTCATATCCATAAACGCGAATAATTTCTTCGACGATGCAAGGCTCGGCCACAATATCGGCGCGCCACGATGGTATGGAAACCGTCCACTCATCGCCATCACCGGAAACACCAAACCCAAGCACGCTAAGGATGCGCACCATTTCATCGCGCCCGACCTTAACGCCGACAAGCTGCTTAACCCTGTCGGGACGGAACTTTATATCGCGTTGCCATTTTGGCTCGGCCCCGGCAGTAGTAATTTCAGAAGGCTCGCCGCCGCAAATTTCCAGAACCAACCGCGTTGCAATTTCAATTCCCGGTGCGGCAAATGCCTGATCGACGCTACGTTCGAACCTGAACCGGGCATCGGAAATAATATTTAGTTTACGTCCGGTTGCAGCAGTGCGAATGGGATCAAAAATAGCACTTTCAATAAATACCGATGTGGTGCCTTCGCTGCAGCCGCTGGCCTCGCCACCCATTACACCGCCCAATGCTTCAGGCCCATTGTCATCGGCGATTACGCATATTTCATCATCAAGCTCATATTCATTACCGTCCAACGCCAGAAATTTTTCACCATTGGTTGCAAGGCGGACGTTAATGTTGCCCTTGACCTTGTCCGCATCAAACACGTGTAGCGGACGGCCAAGATCAAAGGTGACGTAGTTGGTAATATCAACCAGTGCCGATATGGGGCGCAGACCAATTGCCAACAGGCGTTCGCGCATCCATTTGGGGCTTTGCTGGTTGGTAATGCCGCGCACCATGCGCCCGACAAATTGCGGGCAGACGCTTTCATCGGCGGTGGTAACGCTAATGGGGCTTTTAAAAGCACCCGGAACCGGATCGGTGCTCATAACTTTCATGTGACCCATACCACTGGCGGCAAGGTCGCGGGCTATACCGCGCACGCCAAGGCAATCACCACGGTTGGGCGTAATGGCAATTTCAATTACCACATCATTTAGCCCTAAGGCTTCAACCGCGGATGCACCGACCTCGGCGCTTTCGGGTAAATCTATGATGCCGTCATGTTCGTCGCTTAAGCCTATTTCACGTTCGGACAACAACATTCCGCTTGATTCAACACCACGAATTTTTGCTTTTTTAAGCGTTACGTCGATGCCGGGCACATAGGCGCCGACCGCAGCGAACACGCCTTTCATTCCGGTACGCGCATTGGGTGCGCCGCAGACAACCTGCATGGTGGCGGTTCCGGTGTTTACGGTGCAAACCTGTAATTTATCGGCATCGGGGTGCTTTTCAGCTTTGGTGACTTCGCCAACCACAAAACTTTCTAAGCCGGCGGCGCGGTCAGAAACGCTTTCGACCTCAAGACCCAACATGGTAAGGCGCTTGGCAATATCATCCAGCGATGCATCGGTTTCGAGATGGTCTTTCAGCCATGACAGGGTGAACTTCATCGGCTTAACCCCCCTGTCATTGACGGAACATTGAGGGCGGAAAAACCATAGTGCCTGAGCCAGCGTAAGTCTGATTCATAAAACGTGCGTAAATCGGGAATACCGTATTTCAACATGGCGATACGCTCAATTCCAACACCAAAGGCAAAGCCCTGATATTCGCTTGGGTCTATGCCGCAATTTTCAAGAACCTTTTCGTTGACCATGCCGCAGCCAAGAATTTCCAGCCAGTCATCGCCGTGGCCGATTTTAAATTCGCCACCTTCGCGGGTGCAGCCGATATCAACCTCGGCCGACGGTTCGGTAAAGGGGAAATAGCTGGGACGAAATTGCAACGGTAAATCATCGACCCCAAAATATGCCCGACAGAAATCCGTCAGCACACCTTTGAGGTGAGCCATGTTGGCTGATTTATCAATTACCAGACCTTCGACCTGATGAAACATCGGGCTGTGGGTTGCGTCATAATCGCAACGATAGGTTCTGCCCGGCGCAATAACTCTGAGCGGCGGCTTTTCGCTCATCATAGTATGGACCTGCACCGGCGATGTATGGGTGCGTAGAACCTTGCGCCCTTTTTCGCCCTGACCGGGCAAATAAAATGTGTCGTGTTCTTGGCGGGCCGGGTGGTCTTCGTGAATGTTAAGGGCGGTAAAGTTATAGCAGTCGTCTTCTATTTCCGGGCCTTCGGCAACGGAAAAACCCATTTCACCAAATATGGCCACAACCTCATCAATTGTCTGGCTGATAGGATGAATGCAGCCCTTTTCTTCGGGGCGCGTGGGTAGGGTTACATCAATTTTTTCTTCCATCAGGCGGGCGCTCATTTCCGCCATGGAAAGAGATGTTTTTTTAACGTCAATCGCTTGCGTCACCGCGTCCTTAACCGCGTTCAGTTCCTGTCCGGCGGCTTTACGTTCATCGGGTGCAAGTTTGCCCAAACCTTTCATGGCATCGGTAAGTGCGCCTTTTTTACCCAGCGCGCTAACTCGCACTTCCTCCACCGCGGCCAAGGTGGTTGTGGCTTCAACCATGGCCAGCAAATCAGATTTTAGCTTGTCACTATTACCCACGTTTATTCCCCCTCGGTGGATTACTATTTAAAAAACTAAAAAAGACCAAAAAAAGAAAAGGGGCTAGGCTTGCCGCCCGGCCCCTCTCTCTAAAAAACTAACTGGGTTAAAAACCCGGTGCTTACTTGGCGAGAGCGGCCTGGGCCTGTTCTACCAAGCTTTTAAACGTAACTGGTTCATGAATGGCGATGTCGGAAAGAACCTTACGATCAAGTTCAATTCCGGCCATGTTAAGGCCATTAATAAGCTGGGAATAAGTCATGCCATGCAAACGTGCGCCGGCGTTAATGCGCTGAATCCACAGTTTGCGAAACTCGCGCTTTTTGGCGCGACGGTCGCGATATGCATATTGCAGACCTTTTTCCACGCTCTGAATTGCAACGCGGAAGTTGGTGCTGCTGCGACCACGATAACCTTTGGCCGCTTTGATTACTTTTTTGTGTCTGGCGTGGGTTGTTACGCCGCGTGATACTCGTGCCATTTTAAAATCTCCGGTCGGTCAGGGTTCAAGCGTAAGGCATGTAAGATTTAACGATACGTGCATCCTGTTGGCACAGGATCATGGTACCGCGAGCTTTGCGTTTCATTTTTTGAGGACGCTTGCTCATTCCATGCTGCTTAAACGCCACAGACGCGCGAACCTTACCGGAACCGGTAATGGTAAAACGCTTTTTGGCACTGGACTTGGTCTTTAGCTTGGGCATTTTGCTCTTCCTTTCTAATAATTTACGGATTGCGGCCAAAGAGATCGCAATTGCCGGGGTCTTCGCTTCTGGGCGGTCGAGGCATGCCCTGCCATGCCGCCCGTTCCTAAAAGCCATACCTTAAGATGCGGCCTTAGGACGCCGGGTTATAGCCCGGTCAGGGCCAGCTATGCAAGGGGGATTTGGGGGAATTTAGGTAATTTGGGGCCAGAAACGCCCTTTTAGCCAAAAACCCCCGGCACAGG
>DAOWFT010000202.1 GCA_030637845.1 Thalassospiraceae bacterium | reverse complement strand
GAAGGGACTTGAACCCCCACGGCGTCTCCGCCACCAGAACCTAAATCTGGCGTGTCTACCAATTTCACCACGCCCGCAACGGCTCGGAAATCCAAGCTGGCCGCGCACTTTATAGCAACCATTTCCCCTGTCAATGTCCCCGTTTTGTTACTTTCCAGATATTTCCCGGGCCAGCTCGGACCACACCCGGGGCAAGGTTTGGATGATGTCCTCGGCCACTAATCCCGGCCCAAAAATGCTGGCAGAGCGGGCCTGTATCCACACGCCAGCCGATGCGCCAGACATGCCATCCATGCCTTCATTAACACCTTGGGCCAGCATGGCGCCAATAATTCCGGCCAGCACATCCCCGCTTCCGGCGGTGGCCAGCCATGCGGGAGCGGTAGAATCGACCACCCCCATACCACCCGGCCCGGCAATGACCGTATCGGCCCCCTTGAACACCACCACCGCGCCGGAAAGCTTGGCTGCTTTTAGTGCCATTTCCAGCTTTTCCTCTGGGGTATCCTCTGGGGTATTGGTTAATTGGGGAAATAGCCGGGCAAACTCTCCACCATGGGGGGTGAGAACCACCTGGCCGGATTTACCCTTACCAGAGTTGGCCTGGCCAGAGTTGGCCTGGCCAGAGTTGGCCTTAATGGCCTTGAAAAGCTTTTCAGGGTTTCCCTTGAACGCGTTTATGCCGTCGGCATCCACAACCACGTTCAGGCCGGAACCAATTGCCGCCAACACCATATCCTCAACGCTTGCCCCGGAAATGCTGTCGCCCGCCCCGGGGCCAATAACGATTGTGTTTTTACGTTTAGAGGAAATTATTTTTTTAAAGCCATCCAGCCCCTTAAACGGGGTGATTATTGTTCCGGGCTCGGTTGCGGTTGCGTAAATATCAAAGGCCGCATCGCTGGTTGCGATACTAACAATCCCTGCCCCGGCGCGGCGCGCAGCCATTGCCGCCAACCGTGCCGCCCCGGTCATAATGGGGCCGCCGACCACCAACACATGGCCACGGGTATATTTGTTTGAATACCTGTCGGGCCAGTTGATTTCATCCTTCCATAACAAGGGTGAATTATCTGGTCTTTGCTTTGTCTTGCTTGATGTTTTATCTGGCATTTTCAGCTAGCTCGATCACATTGTTTCTATTTAGTATGAAGCTGTTATCTATTATAAAGCCTAGTTGAAATTATGGGGTTAAAAATATGAAGGCGGTTGTTCTGGGTGCGGGCGTTATTGGCGTTACCAGTGCTTATTATCTGGCCCGTGAGGGCTTCGAGGTTGAGGTTCTTGACCGTCGCGAAGGTGCGGCCCTGGAAACCAGCTTCGCCAACGGCGGGCAGCTATCTGCAAACCATTGCGAACCGTGGGCCCAGCCCGGCGTTTTATGGCAGGGCCTTAAATGGCTTGGCCGCCATGACGCCCCCCTACTTTATCGTTTGCGACTTGATCCAACATTGTGGGCATGGACGTTAAAATTTCTTGCTAACAGCAAGGAGCAGTATTTTTGGGAAAATGTCGCCAAAATATTACGGATGGCGCTTTTTTCCAGAAAACAATTCAAAGAGCTAAGGCAAGAAACCGGCATCGAATACGATTTGCTGGAACTTGGGATCTTGAATATTTATCGCAACCAAACAGATTTTGACGTGGCAATTTCGCGCGTGCAGGCAATCGGTGAACTGGGCTGCGAAAGACAGGTGCTTGATCGGGCTGGGTGTATTGAGCTTGAACCGTCATTGGCCAATTCAACCGATACATTGGTGGGTGGAACATGGTGCCCCCACGATGAAAGCGGTGATGCCTACACCTTCACCAAGGAGCTGGAAAAAAAATGTATCCAGATGGGTGTTTCATTTAGATATGGCGTAAACGTACACGGCCTGAATACCGATATGTGGAAAGTAAAAAGTGTAATCACCGATGCAAAAGAAAACGGCGGCGAAATAAAAGGTGATGTTTTTGTTTTGGCGTTGGGTAGCCATTCACCCGCTGCGGTTAAGGACATGGGCATCAAGTTGGCAATTTATCCAATAAAGGGATATTCGCTTACAATGCCAATAACAAACACCATGGCCGCGCCTAATATCAGCATCACAGACACCGAACACAAAATGGTTTTCACCCGACTGGGTAATCGCTTGCGCGCTGCTGGAACAGCCGAATTCAACGGCTACAACAACGAAATAGAGGCCAACAGATCGGCTATGACCATGGATTTAGCAACCAGTCTTTTTCCAAATGCCTGCGACGAAACCAAGGCCGAGTTCTGGACGGGACTGCGCCCGTCAACGCCGGATGGGGTTCCGATTATCGGGCGCGGACCACAGGAAAATCTTTTGCTAAACACCGGGCATGGCACATTGGGTTGGACAATGGCCGCTGGTTCGGGGCGAATCATCGCCAGCCTTGCCCGTGGTGTCCACCCCGAAGTAGACATAAGCGGCATCGGCTGGGAACGCTTTTCTTAAAATTGGTATTATAATTCATATGGTTACAAGATGGCCCCAATCACCCCTTGATTGCCCGATGTTGACACGCCAACATTAAAACATGGACATGCTTTTTCCTTATGTAAATTCACTTCACACCCTTGGCGCGGTTATCTGGGTCGGCGGAATGGTTTTTGCGTGGGGATTTTTGCGTCCGTCATTGGGCTTTCTTGCCCCGCCTGAACGGCTTGGCGTTTGGTCAAAAGTATTTCCAAAATTTTTCATGTGGGTCTGGATTTCGGTAATTGTTATGCCGGTTACCGGCTATTCAATGGTTTATTACGATTTTGGAAGCTTTGCCGCCGCCGGATACCATGTTGAGCTTATGCACATCATCGGTTGGGTGATGGTGGTGCTTTTCATTTTTGTTTATTTTGTTCCTTACAAAAAATTTAAAATCGCCGTCGCCAGCGAGACATGGCCCGATGCCGCAATTCATTTAGGCGTTATTCGTCGCGCCGTTGCAACCAACATGATTTTGGGTCTTGTAAATATTACGGTTGGTGTTTCCGGCAGGTTTTGGGGTTAAAACCTGTGATTAATGACGACAAGCCTTATCCAAGTGAAAATTTAAAAACAGATGATGTTGAGGTTGTTGAAAAAACCCGCGTCTGGGACGGCTATTTCAAGCTAGATAAATATCTGTTGCGTCATTCGCTTCATGATGGGGGCATGAGCGGTAAAATGAGCCGCGAAATATTTGAACGCGGACACGCCGCCGCGGCAATTCTTTACGATCCCGATATTGAAAAACTTGTTTTTATCGAACAGTTTCGCCCCGGTGCATATGCCGCACTTAAATCACCATGGTTTGATGAGGAAAAATTCTCGCCGTGGATTTTAGAAATAGTTGCAGGAATAATTGACGAGGGCGAAACCCCAGATAGCGTAATAAGGCGCGAAGCAGTTGAAGAAGCAAATTGCGAGGTGCTGGACATGGTCCCCATCACCCACTATCTGGTCAGTCCCGGCGGATCAACCGAAAGCATGTTTTTATTCTGCGCCCGGATAAACGCCAGCAATGCCGGTGGAGTATACGGCCTGACGGAAGAACACGAAGACATCCGCGTGCTGCCGGTTGATGTTGGTGATGCCTTAAAATGGCTGGATCAGGGCCGTTTCATTAATTCCATGACGCTTATCGCCATGCAGTGGTTTGCCACCAACCATGCCTCAATGCGAGCGCGCTGGACTAAATAACCGCCACAATTTCTTTGTTATCGCCTTGATATAAATGGCGCTAGACACTATATTCATACCAACACAATTATTTTGTTGGTATGGTATATTTTACATCAATAAAGATGTAATAAATAACATAATAAAGAAGGCAGTTATGACAATTAAAAAAGGCTTCACCGGCGCCATCGGCAACACCCCGCTTATTCGCCTTAATGCCGCATCCGAAGCCACGGGATGCGAAATACTGGGCAAGGCCGAATTCATGAACCCGGGCGGGTCGGTCAAGGACAGGGCTGCATTGTTTATTATCCGCGATGCCGAAAAGCGCGGTCTTTTAAAACCGGGCGGGGTAATTGTTGAGGGCACCGCCGGAAACACCGGAATTGGCCTTACGCTGGTGGGAAATTCGCTCGGCTACCGCACGGTAATAATTATCCCCGAAACCCAAAGCCGTGAAAAGAAAGACACCATTCGCCTTTGCGGGGCCGAACTGATTGAGGTTCCAGCCGTTCCCTATAGAGATTCGAACAATTATGTTCATGTATCTGAACGCAAAGCGTTTGATCTTGCCAAAACTGAGCCACATGGCGCCATTTGGGCCAATCAATTCGACAACACCGCCAACCGTGATGCCCACATGCTGTCCACCGGGCCGGAAATATGGGATCAAACCGACGGGAATATTGATGGCTTTATCTGCGCCGCCGGAACCGGTGGAACCGTGGCCGGGGTTGGCATGGCATTAAAGGCAAGAAACAAGGATGTGGTGATTGGCCTTGCCGATCCTATGGGTGCGGCGCTTTTCAGCTATTACACAGCTGGCGAGCTTAAATCCGAGGGAAGCTCAATAACCGAAGGTATCGGTCAGGGGCGCATTACCGCAAATCTTGAAGGCGCGGCTATTGATGAGGCATTCCAGATACCCGATGAAGAGGCATTGCCGATACTTTTTGATCTGCTTAAGCACGAGGGCCTGTGCCTTGGCGGTTCCAGTGGCATTAATGTGGCCGGTGCAATTTCCTTAGCCAAAAAAATGGGCCCGGGACACACAATAGTCACGATTTTAGGTGATTTCGGAACCCGCTATCAAAGCAAGCTGTTCAATCCTTCCTTCCTCAAGGAAAAAGGCCTGCCCTGCCCAGATTGGCTTTAAGAAGGCTGGCTGTAAAATTATTTTTTTGGGCTTAGGCTTAAATCGCGTTACTCTATTGGTGTAAAAACATCTTCATTAAAAAAGAGTAATAAAAAAATGAGTTACACCAATCCACAAGCGCTGGTCAGCACCGAATGGCTGGAAGAAAATCTAAGCAATCCGCAAGTGCGCATAATAGATGCGACTTTTCACCTGCCCCATGCAGACCGCGATGCCTACGAAGAATACACCTATCGCCACATACCGGGCGCGTCATATTTTCCCATAGAT
>DAOWFT010000206.1 GCA_030637845.1 Thalassospiraceae bacterium | reverse complement strand
AAGCCGGCATTCATTTAAAATTCATGTTGTTCGGGGTGTTCGGGGGGGTGGATGCAGCGATAGCGATTGGGCAATCAGGCGACCAATTCGGTTAGCCCGCTCAGATCTTTTAATTCAACCACCGGTTTAAACGGTAGCTGTTCCGGAACCTGTCCGGCCCGGTTTATCCACGCCACCTGAAAACCAAATGCGCTAGCACCGGCGGCGTCCCAGCCATTGGCGGAAACAAAGCAGATGTTTTTAGCGGCAATGCCCAGCCTGTCCACCGCCAGCTGATAAACCTTGGGCGAGGGCTTATAAACACCGACCTCTTCAACCGATAAAACCATATCTAGCAGGCCATCAATGCCCGCACTTGTGGTGGCGCTTTTGAGCATTTCCGGGCTGCCGTTGGAAAGGATGGCGGTTTTTATGCCCGCTCGCCCCAATTCTTCAAGCATGGGTTTTACTTCATCAAACGGGGTCAGGATTTTAAAAAAATCCAAAAGCCGGGCGCGCAAGCCGCTATCGGATATTTCCAGCGCTTTTAGGGTAAAATCGAGCGAGCTTTCGGTTACTTCACGAAAGTCGGTGTGCTTGCCCATGAGCGAACGCAGCCAAGTGTATTGTAATTGTTTGGCCCGCCACATCTCGGCCAAGGGCCCCGCCTTTTCACCCAATTCGTCATTGCAGCTGGCAGCCGCTGAATTAATATCCAGCAGCGTGCCATAGGCATCAAACACGCAGGCAGAAATATTTTTAAATGGCAATGTTAAGCGGCCTTGTAATCAATACCCTTGTCATCGAACAGTTTTTGCAGCTCGCCGGCTTCATACATTTCACGAACAATGTCGCAGCCGCCAACAAATTCACCCTTAACGTAAAGCTGGGGGATGGTTGGCCAGTTTGAAAATGCCTTGATGCCTTCGCGTACTTCGTCGTCTTGCAAAACGTCGATGCCTTTGAATTTTACCTGCATCTGGGTTAGCGCACCAACCACGGCTGCGGAAAAACCGCACTGGGGAAACATCGGGTTGCCCTTCATGAAAAGAACTACCGGGTTTTCATCAATTTCAGATTGGATTTGTGCGAATGCGGGGTTGTCGCTCATGATATTTGTATCCTTAAAAGTATTTGTTATTCTTATTTTATTCTTATTTTATTCTTATTTTATTCTGGGGCAGATGTTTGCAGGCCAAGGGCGTGCAATTCGCCGCCCATGCGTCCTTGCAGGGCAGCATATACCATCTGATGTTGTTGCACGCGGGATTTTCCTGCGAATTCTTTTGAAATTATGCGCGCGGCATAATGGTTGCCGTCACCGCGCAGGTCATCAATATGCACTTCGGCATCGGGCAGGGCTTCTTTGATAAGGCTTTCTATGTGGGCGGCGTCCATGGCCATCGTTAAAATCCTTAAAGTTAATATCCTTAAACTTTTAGTGGGCTTTGGTTGTGTTTTTTAATGCGCTTCCGGATGCGACATGAAGTCGGGCATCCAGTTTTCATGTACATCTTTCAGTTCAGCCACTGATATGGAGTGTGCGGTGCCAATCGTCAACTCCTGACCTTCAACCGTGCCTGCCAATGTTGCATAAACCCCTGATTTTTCAGCCCGTTCCAGCATCTCTTCAGGATCGGATGTGGTGACAATATATCTCGCCTGATCTTCGCCAAAGGCCCAAGCGTGGATGGGCGTTGAAGCCCCGCTTAAATCTTCGATTGTTGCCCCCATATTCGATGCCATGGCCATTTCGGCCAACGCCACCAATAACCCGCCGCTGGATATGTCGTGACATGCGCTGGCGGCACCTGAAATTATTTCAGCGCGCACGAAATCACCGTTTTTGCGCTCAAGCGCCAGATCAACATTTGGCGGTGCACCGTCATCAGCTGAAAGCCCATCACGGCCAATAATTTCCATCAGGTATTGCGACTGACCCAGATGACCCGCGGTTTCACCAATAATGACTATGGCTTGGCCTTCGCCGCCAAAGCCGACCCCAACGGTTTTGGAAACGTCATCCAAAAGACCGACCCCGCCGATGGTTGGCGTCGGCAAGATGCCGGTGCCGTTGGTTTCGTTGTAAAGCGACACATTGCCCGATACCACCGGGAAATCGAGCGCTATGCAGGCATCTGCTATGCCTTCACAGGCGCCAACAAATTGGCCCATAATTTCCGGACGCTGGGGGTTGCCGAAATTCATGTTATCGGTAATTGCCAGTGGCCTGGCCCCGGTTGCGGTTAGGTTGCGCCAGCTTTCCGCCACCGCCTGCCTGCCGCCCATGACCGGGTCGGCAAAAACATAACGCGGCGTCACATCAGATGACATGGCCAATGCTTTTTTTGTTCCATGGACACGAACAACGGCGGCGTCTCCGCCCGGGCGCTGGACAGTGTCGGCCATGACCATGTGGTCATACTGTTCCCATATCCAGCGGCGCGAGCTTCCGTTGGCACCGCCTAGCATGGTTTTAAGGGCTGCCATTAAATTATCGGGAGCCTTAACCTCGCTTGGCTTTAATGTTTCGCGTGCCGGTGTCGGCACCCAGGGGCGATCATATTCGGGGCTGGCGGCGGCCAGCGGATCAATGGGCAGGTCGGCTATTTTTTCACCTTTGTGAAAAAGAACCATATGCCCGGTTCCGCTTTCATCCGGCTCGGTCAGTTTGCCAATGATGGCGAAATCAAGTTCCCATTTTTCAAAAATTTCCCGCGCCATGTCTTCTTTGCCCGGGTGCAGCACCATCAACATTCTTTCTTGGCTTTCCGACAGCATCATTTCATAGGCGGTCATGTTTTCTTCGCGCTGGGGTACGGCATCAAGGTTCATGTCAATGCCAACCCCGCCGTTGGACGCCATTTCAAAACTGGATGAAGTCAGCCCCGCCGCGCCCATGTCCTGTATGGCGACGATGGCATCGGTTGCCATTAACTCAAGACAGGCTTCCAGCAATAGTTTTTCGGTAAACGGATCGCCGACCTGTACGGTTGGGCGCTTGTCTTCGGTTGCTTCGGTAAATTCGGTACTGGCCATGGTTGCACCATGAATACCATCGCGCCCGGTTTTGGAACCGACATAAACCACCGGATAACCAATGCCGGCGGCGGCTGAATAAAATATTTTATCGGTGCTGGCCAAACCAACGGTCATGGCATTTACCAAAATGTTGCCGTCGTAGCTTTTATCAAACTCGCACTCGCCGCCAACCGTCGGCACCCCCATGCAGTTGCCGTAACCGCCGATGCCTTCGACCACGCCGTGAACCAGATGCCGGGTCTTGGGGTGGTCGGGCCGGCCAAAGCGCAGCGCGTTAAGGTTGGCAATCGGGCGCGCACCCATGGTGAACACATCTCGCATAATGCCGCCAACACCGGTGGCCGCACCTTGATAGGGTTCGATATAGCTGGGGTGGTTGTGGCTTTCCATTTTGAAAATGGCGGCTTGACCATCACCGATGTCGATAATGCCGGCGTTTTCACCGGGGCCGCAAATTACCCACGGAGCCTCGGTCGGCAATGTTTTCAGCCATTTTTTTGATGATTTGTACGAGCAATGCTCCGACCACATGACCGAAAAAATACCCAGTTCGGTAATGTTCGGCTCGCGCCCCATTATTTCCAACACCAACTGGTATTCTTCTTCGGACAGGCCGTGTTCGGCAACGATTTCGGCCGTAATTTTATTGGGTGTCTCGCTCATTATGCCCCCACTTTGCCAGAATAATTAAGGAGGGCGTCGAACATCGGCGTGCCGTCTGTGCCGCCAAGTTCAGAATCAACCAAGCGTTCGGGGTGGGGCATCAGGCCCAACACATTGCCCCGCTCGTTATAAACGCCGGCTATGGAATTGATGGATCCATTGGGGTTTTCGGCATAACGAAATGCCACCTGACCGTTGCCTTCGATACGTTTTAGGGTTTCATCGTCGGTAAAATAATTACCGTCGTGATCGGCCACGGGGGTGGTAATTTTTTGCCCCGTAGCGTAGCCGCTGGTAAATGCGGTGTCATTTCGTTCAACTGTTAATTCAACGTCTTTGCAGATGAATTTCAAATTGGCATTGCGCATTAATACGCCGGGCAAAATCTCGGCTTCGGTCAATACCTGAAAGCCGTTGCAAACGCCCAGCAGCAACCCGCCGCGGTCGGCGTGTTTTTTTATTGCCGCCATAATTGGTGAGCGCGCCGCCATTGCCCCGCAACGCAGATAATCGCCATAGGAAAAACCACCGGGAACCACAACCAGATCGTAACCGGTCAAGTCGGATTCCCGATGCCAGACCATATCAACTGGTTTGGAAATGGAACGCTCCAGCGCAACCTGCATATCGCGGTCACAGTTGGAGGCGGGAAAAACTATCACGCAGGCTTTCATGGGATGGGAAGCTAACTCTTTAAATGATTGTTATTCGATTATTTCGATTTCGTAGTTTTCAATGACCGTATTTGCCAGCAACCCACGACACATGGCGTCTATCTGTTCGCGGGCCTTGGCCGGATCGGTTTCATTAATATCTAATTCAATGAACTTGCCTTGGCGGACCTCATTAATGCCCTTGAACTCAAGCCCGCTAAGGGTGTGTTCTATGGCTTTTCCCTGGGGGTCGAGTACGCCGTTTTTAAGGGTAACGTGGACGGTGGCTTTCAATTTTTTATTCCCGATATTTTATTGCATCTCGCCGATAGGCTGAGTTTATTGCATTGTATCCGAGCCGGGGACATCGCCGGGCCCGCTTTCGGGCAGGATGCCAAGACGGCGTGCAACTTCTTGATAGGCTTCTTCTACGTTGCCCAGATCGCGACGAAAACGGTCTTTGTCCAGCTTTTCATCGGTTTCGATATCCCACAGGCGGCAATTGTCGGGGCTAATCTCATCGGCCAGAACAATACGCATTTCGCCCTCTTCATAAAGGCGGCCAAATTCAAGCTTGAAATCAACCAACCTGATGCCGATGCCAAGGAAAAGTCCGGTCAGGAAATCATTTATCCTCAGTGACATCGCCATAATTTCATCAAGGTCGGCAGGCGTCGCCCAGCCAAATGCGGTGATGTGTTCTTCGGAAATCATCGGGTCGTCCAGTTCGTCGGATTTATAATAATATTCGACGATTGAACGGGGCAGGGGTGTGCCCTCGGCCATATCGAAACGTTTGGCCAGCGATCCGGCGACAATGTTTCTGATAACAACCTCAACCGGGATGATTTCAACTTCGCGTACCAGCTGTTCGCGCATATTAAGGCGGCGAACAAAATGGGTCGGAATGGAAATCTCGGCCAGACGTATCATCAGGTATTCGGAAATACGGTTGTTGATAACCCCCTTGCCGGTGATGGTGCCCTGTTTTTTGTTGTTAAAGGCGGTGGCATCGTCCTTGAAGTACTGGACCAGCGTTCCCGGTTCGGGCCCTTCGAAAAGTACCTTAGCCTTGCCTTCATAAAGCTGTCTGCGTTTGGCCATAAAAACGGCTCCTTCAGGGGTGAGGGCGACCAGATGGAAGCCCATATCAAGAGGGCTTCATATAGCAGTTAGAAGAGCCCAAAACAACGCCCCCATTAAGCAAAAAATGTTAACTAAATCCGCTCAGCGGCATATGGCCCGCCTCCTGCCATTTCCCGGTCCGTGGGGCAAAAAAACCCCGCGCGAGGGCGGCTCGACCGTGGCAATATTTCCACCCGCCAGGGTCATAAGAAGTGTGGGTTTGACGGCGAATCCATCAATTTTTTCAAAAATCTATGAACATGGCGCCGGCGGGCGCTCCGCTCTGGCGCCGGTGCGAATAAGCGCTTTAGCAAAGATAACCCTTTTCTTTGGGCTCTGGGGATGGCAATTTCACCCCGCCCATGAGAAAATGGATAATCAAGCAAAACCTCAACCAAAACCTAGGGATCAACCGCAGACATGGCCGATACATTTAGTGAGCGCGAAAAAAGCTTCGAAGCAAAGCAAAAACTTGATGACGAGCTGCAATTCAAGGCCCAGTCGCGTCGTAATAAATTGGTTGGCCTGTGGGTTGCTGAAAAGCTGGGCATAACCGGCGCCGATGCCGATGCCTATGCCAAGACCGTGGTAATGGCCGACCTGGAAGAACCGGGCATTGAAGATGTTATCCGCAAAGTTATGGCAGATTTTTCTGAACGCAATATTTCCATTGATGAAAACGATCTTCGTGGAGAAATGGATCGCCAGATGCAGGTAGCAGTTGAACAGCTATCGGGTGATTATCCCGAACCACTGGGTAGCGATCACGGAAAAGTTGGCGACTAAGCGGCATTAGGGTTAATGAATCAAAATCAATACCCAATAGTGTCTGGCCCCACCCTTCTGCAAGAGAAGAATAACCAGCTAAGCAAAAGAATCCCCATAAACCTTATGGCTAATACGGTTTGTGTGTTGGCATTTATATATGTATTCAGGGGCAGCGTCCCATCGGCTGAATTATTCGGCTGGGCCGTATTCTCACAAATTATAAACTTTTCAGGATTGCTTCTTGTTTTGTGGTGGCGCAAGCGAGGAAGCAAAAACACGCAACGCATCTGGCTTGCTGCGATAACCGTCTATGTAATGATTGATTCTGCGGTCTGGGGGTATTCTGCCTGGAACTTTTTCCTTGTCGATAACCTTTTGCTGGTTTTGTTTTTATCGGCAGCAATTATGGGTATCGCTGCGGGCGGGCAGGCGGCACTGCAAAGCCATTTTCCTGCGGCGGTGTTATTTATTATTGTTCCCATAATTCCATTGACCATCGGGTTTTTGTCGGCTGGAAACGAAGTCTTGTTTATAATGGGAATGCTGACTTTCGTTTTGATTTTTGTGTTGCTGTCGGTCAATGTCCGGGCAAATCAAAACTTACAAGAAATATGGCATCTGAAAAATGAAGTTGAGCACGCTAATTTGGCTAAATCAAACTTCCTTGCAAATATGAGCCACGAGCTCAGAACGCCACTTAACGCCATTATCGGTTTTTCCGACTGCGTGCGATCGGGAATCTTGCCAAAAGAAAAAGAACACGAATATCTGGGCGATATAAAAGATTCCGGCCAGCACCTGTTGAAACTGATTAACGATATCCTTGATATTTCCGCCATCGAGGCCGGAAAGATGGCCTTGTTTGAGGACAAGGTTGATGTTGCCGATCTGGTTCAATCGTCTTACCGGGTATCACGCCTGTTGGCCGATACTTTTGGCGTGTCATTGAGCCTTGATTACAAAGGCCCGACAGAACCGGTTATTATTGACGAGCGCCGCTTGAAACAGGTTCTGATGAACCTGCTTTCCAACGCTATAAAGTTTACCCCCCGTGGCGGCGAGGTCTTCTTGAGCGCAGCCGTTAATGCTGAGGGTAAATTATTTATCCGCGTTAGGGATACCGGCATTGGCATGGATGATGATGGCATTAAAATGGCTTTGCTGCCGTTTGGGCAAGTCTCCAATGCTTTCACCCGTTCCCGCGAAGGAACCGGCCTTGGCCTTCCTCTTTCAAGCGAGCTTGTTGAACTTATGGGCGGGACGCTGCAAATAGAAAGCACCCCCGGCGGCGGAACAACGGCTGAGCTTATGGTTCCATTAAAATACGCGGGCGCTAAGGCCTAGCCAAACACCCGTTTGAAAATGGCATCCACCCGTTTGGTGTGATAGCTGATGGAATCCTCGTCCAGCAGTTTTTTTAAGGCGCTAACATCAAGCAGCTTTTTTAATTCATCATCATGGGAGAGGAAAAAGAACAAACGGTTGTCATGGTTGGCGGCATCGACTTCAATCTCGTCAAGCTGGGCCGCAACGTCGGGGTTGTCGGGGTCGATGCCAAAACTTTTCCAAACCCGCATGGCGCCCCGTTGCACGATTTTATATGCGTCTTCGCGCGATACGTCGTTTTGGGTCAGGAACAACAAAACCCGTTGGGCGTCGTGAATGCCGCCAAAATTATTTAGCTGCTCCATCATGTTTTCCGGATAAACAACCAGTTTTTCAATTACGCTCTTTAATCGTTTGAGGGCAAAATCAAGGGTGATGGTGCTATCGGGGGCGATCATTCGTTCCACGGAAGAATGTGAAATATCACGTTCATGCCACAGCGATACATTTTCCAATGCCGGGGTTACACACATGCGAACAATGCGGGCCAGCCCGGTCAGGTTTTCGGTTAATATGGGGTTGCGTTTGTGCGGCATGGCGCTGGAACCTTTTTGCCCGGGGGCGAAATATTCCTGCGCTTCACGAACCTCGGTCCGTTGCAGATGCCTAATTTCGGTTGCAACGTTTTCCACGCTCGATGCAATAACGCCAAGGGTGGCAAAATAATGGGCGTGACGGTCACGCGGTATCACCTGGGTTGAAACCGGCTCCGGCGTCAGCCCCAGTTTTTTTGCCACGTGCTCTTCAACCGCTGGGTCAATGTTGGCAAAGGTTCCAACCGCACCGGATATGGCACAGGTGGCAATGTCTTTTCTGACCGCCTCGAGGCGTTCACGATTGCGCCCAAACTCGGCATAAAAACGCGCCATCTTAAGCCCGAACGTGGTCGGCTCGGCATGGATGCCGTGGCTGCGGCCAATGGTCGGCATCATTTTGGTTTCCATGGCCCGGGTTTTTAACGCGCCGAGCAAATCATCAATGTCGGCCAGCAATAAATCTGCCGCTTGCATCATCTGCACCGAAAGACAGGTATCTAAAACATCGGATGAGGTCATGCCCTGATGAATAAAACGCGATTCCTCACCAACGTGTTCGGCCAGCTCGGTCAAAAAGGCAATAACGTCGTGCTTGGTTTCACGTTCGATCTCGTCAATCCGGGCGATGCGCTCAGGGGTGTATTCCTTGGCCCCTTTTTCCCATACCGCCTTGGCGGCATCCTTGGGGATAACCCCCAAATCGGCCAGCGCGTCGCAGGCGTGGGCCTCAATTTCAAACCATATTCTAAGCTTGTTGGCAGGCTCCCAGATATTGACCATATCGGGGCGGGAATAGCGCGGAATCATCAAACATTTCTCCGGTGGGTTGATATGCGAGTTCTATACAGGTTTTTTCACTCCGCTACCAGCAGCGGCGGTTATTTTCCGGCTTAAAGTTTAACCGTTTTTCCGCCTTTTTTATAGGCCACGTACCAGACAAGCGCCGCCAGCTGCAGCGTTAACATCATGGCAAAAGCCCAGGCATAGCCATCGGGGTTATAGCCGCCATCTGCGTTTGTTGCCCACAGGTCGATAATTACCCCGGTTAACCACTGCCCGGCGAACGCCACAACAAAGGCCAGCAGGTTAATGCCGGCATTGACCCTTCCTGCCAGGTGAGAGGGAAACGATTGCGATAATGCGGCGTAAGCAATAATGCCGCTGGTGCCAAAAAATCCAAACGCCATCCACACCCCAACTGCCAAATCAACAGGCTGGGTTATCAATATCGCCTGCACGGTGGCAAATGACGCCATCCCCAACAGGCTAACCGACATTGGGCGAATACCATAAAGCTTGCTCAGGCGTTCGGATAAAACCCCCCAAAATAAAAACCCGGCAATCATCGAACAGGCTATCCAGAACAAACCCAGCGCCACATCATCACGGGCCATGCCGGCAACGTCGCGCAGCCACGGCCCCGACCACAGCGATTGGGTGGCAAGAAATGTTGCCTGGCTCATAACCGTTATGGGGGCGACCCGCCAAAAAAGCGGATTGGAAAAAACCAGGCTCACGCCTTTTACCGCGTCTTTAAATGTGGCGTTACCGTGTTTGTGTTTGCCGTCGGGAACGACGAAATAAATCATCATCGCCGAAATAAATGTTGTTCCCGCCAATAGCCAAAAAACCCCGCGCCAATCGGTTAGCGTTAAAAGCATCTCAATCGGCTGGGTTGCGGCCAGCGCGCCCAAGCCGCCGGCCATTAATTGAAAGCCATTGACCAACGGCAATTTTTCTTTGGGAAACCACATGACGTATGCCTTGAACGATGCCATCAGGCAGGCCGATACCCCAAAACCGATAAGCCCGCGGGCAATTATCAGCCCCGGAATGTTTTCAGCCAGCGCAAACAGCGCCGCCCCCAATGCAGAAAATAACAAAAGTGCGGCCTAAACCCGGCGGGGGCCGTAATGGTCAAGCAATATGCCAAGGGGTAATTGAAATGCGGCGAAGCTTAAAAAATACGCACTGGTCAAAAGCCCCAGCGCGTTGGCATTCAGGCCAAGGTCAAGCACAAGGTCAGGTGCAATTACCGCGTTGACGGTGCGATAGGTATAGGAAAGAAAATATCCCAGCGCGAACGGGGTAAAAACCCTGAACATGATTATGGGTGAAAGTGCGGGTGTGGCGGGCGCGGTCAATTTTTACAACAACCCTTCGCTTTTAAACGAAGTATAATCGCTTGTTGATACTATGATGTGGTCATGCAGGATGATGCCTAGCTTTTGTCCGATGTCTTGTATTTCCATGGTCATTTCAATATCCGGCTGTGATGGTGTGGTGTCGCCGCTGGGATGATTATGAACCATTATCAACGCGCTGGCACCGAGATCAAGCGCACGTTTAATTACCTCGCGCGGATAAACCGGGGTGTGGTCAACGGTGCCGGACTGTTGCAATTCATCGGCAATTAACACGTTCTTGCGGTTGAGAAACAAAATGCGAAATTGCTCAACCTTGCCTCCGCCCATGGCAACGCGGCAGTAATCAAGCAATGCCTGCCAGTTGCTCAACACCGGTTTGTCCATAATTTCCTGACCCAGCATCCGGGCGGCGGTTTCGCGCACAACCTTCAGGTTGATGGCGGCAACTTCGCCCATTCCATCAACGCTGGAAATTTCGTCCGTCTCGGCATTAAGAATGCCAGCAAGCGAGCCAAATTTTTTGATTAATGCTTTGGCGATTGGTTTTACATCGCGTCTGGGCATGGAATTAAACAGCAATAATTCAACCAGCTCATAATCGGGCAGGGAGCCAGCACCGCTTTTTACAAAACGCTCACGTAGCCGCGCACGATGCCCGGCGTAATGCGGTGTTTCTTTTGCTGATTTCGCCATGCACCCCCCTTATTTATGGCTAAATATTATATGGTGGTTTATCCAGCCCGGCGGGTGATTTGGTGAAAACTTCAAAGCCGTCTTTGGTTACGGCAATGGAATGTTCAAACTGGGCGGAAAGGGTTTTGTCGCGGGTAACCGCGGTCCAGCCATCTTGTAAAATTTTCACATCGTACTTGCCGAAATTAATCATCGGCTCAATGGTGAAAAACATTCCTTCTTTTAATTTTATCCCTTCGCCGGGACTGCCGAAATGCATGATGTTGGGTGCGTCATGAAATACCCGGCCCAATCCATGACCGCAAAAATCGCGCACCACCGAATAGCCGTGGCTTTCGGCATATTCCTGAATGGCATGGCCAATATCGCCGGTGGTCGCACCGGGCTTGACCGCGTTGATGCCTTTCCACATGGCATCAAACGTAACGTCAATAAGTTTGCGCGCCTTAACTCCGGCCTTGCCGACGCTAAACATGCGCGAAGTATCACCGAACCAGCCATTAAGGGTTACGGTAATGTCTATGTTGACAATATCACCATCCATTAATTTTTTGTCGCCGGGAATACCGTGACAGACAACATGATTAATCGATGTGCAAATGGATTTTGGATAGCCGCGATAATTCAGCGGCGATGGCACGGCATTGTTAGCGATAATAAATTCGTGACAAATCCTATTTAGCTCATCGGTGCTGACGCCCGGGACAACATGGGGGGCTATCATATCCAGCGTTTGCGCGGCCAGCAGCCCGGCCCGGCGCATGCCGTCAAAATCTTCAGAACTGTGGATGGTTATTTTTTTTGCTTCGTGCATTTATTATCAACTCATTATCAATTATTGCTTCAATGACTAGAATATAGGCGTTTTATCAGGAATCACTAGGCTTCAATGGCTCTTCAATGGCGCACGGCCCGGAAATGCTTATTTCCGAGGGTGTTATGTCGCAGCCATAGGCCACAACCTCGACCCCGGCTTTGGTGGCTTTGGCAAATTCGGCTGAATAGGTTGGGTCAATGTCCGGGGCCAGGGCGAAGCTTTTGGCATCGGTGCGCTGGACCAGATAAAACATCACCGCCCGGTGGCCGGCCTTAACCATGTTTGCCAGCTCGACCAGATGCTTGGCGCCGCGTTTGGTTACCGCATCGGGAAATTCAGCCGGGGCAGATGGGGCAAGGTCGCGTTTCATGGTTACGTTTTTAACCTCGACATAGCAATCAGGTTTGGCTGGCTTACCCTCAGAGCTAAGCAATATATCGATGCGTGAGTTTTCGCCGTATTTAACCTCGCGTTTGAGGTTGTCATAGCCGCCTAGTTCGGCAATTTCGCCTGCGGCAATGGCATCTGCCACAATGCGGTTGGGGTGCTGGGTGTTGATGCCCACCAGCGCCCTGTTAGCCCCGGGGGCAATTTCAATAATTTCCCAAGTAAATTTAAGTTTGCGTTTGGGATTATCATTGGGCGTAAGCCAGACCCGGGAACCGGGCACATTGAGCGAAAGCATCGAGCCCGAATTGGCGCAATGGGCGGTGACGACTTTGCCGTCATCCAGTTCCACATCGGCCAAAAAACGTTTGTAACGTTTAATCAGCTTTCCGCTAATAAGTGGAGTTTCAAATTTCATTTTTGCCCTCATCTTCGCCAAGCACCAAAGAAAGATTAACATCGCCCGAGCCGGGTTTTAACGGTTGGGGCTGGTTCGGCCCCGGCGCCCATGCGGTCATGGTTACAATGTCAAAGGTTGCCGGGATGCGGCCATCTTCGCCCCCAAATTTTTCCTGATAATAACTGGCGGCACGCAAAATTGTGTCTTCGCGGCTAAATGTTTTACGCCTTGCGCTAACCGCGCCGCTTTCACCCATACCGCGCAGGTCGGCCATTAGCTTAAACGCATCGGGGTATGACACGGTGATGGTGTCGGTATCTAATACCGGCAAGGCAAATCCGGCCCGACCCAAAAGCGAGCCCAAATCCTGTACCGTGGCAAAGGGCGATACCCGGGGGCTCATGCCGCTTTCTATCTCAATTTCCGCCGCCATCAGGCTTTCACGCAGTTCCCATAACGTGCGTTCGGCAAAAACCGATGCCAGCATCAGGCCGTCGGGTTTTAAAGATTTTCTTATTTGAATAAGCGCGCCGGGCAAATCATTAACCCAATGCAGCGACAAGTTAGATAACACCAAATCAAAAGAGCCATCGTCAAATGGCAGGCTTTCTTCATCCACCACCACGCTCGGGTGGCCGGTTTTTTCCGCCAATTTAACCATCGCCGGTGAAATATCAGTTTGGGTAAGGTTTTTTATGCCACCGCGGGCGCCCAAGTTTTTTGCCACACAGCCACCATGACAGCCAAGATCGAGCGCGTTATCAAATTTTCGTTTTACATCATCAAGCCGATCACACAGGCGATCGGCCGCCTCCATAAACAGGAAATCGTGATCGGCCCACGTTTTTGCCGCGCGGTTACGGTGGTCGCGAACGGCGTTTCGGTCAAAAACCTGCATTGGTGCATCTTGGCTCATTTCTCTTATATGACACAGCCGGCAGCCATTGATAAGGTGTTGGTTATGGAAAAAAACAAAGCCATTTCCGGTGCAAAAAAATTACTGGATATAATGCTGCCGCCCACCTGTCCCGGCTGCCGGGCTATTGTCGGCCCGCCCGGGGGGCTGTGCCCTGAATGTTGGGAAAAAATGACATTTATTTCAAATCCTGGTATTTCAAATCCTGGTGTTTCTGGCCCGGGTGTTTCTGGTTCCGGCTGCTCGGTTTGCGGACACCCGTTTGAATTTTCACGCCCACCCACCACCGGCGAAGGCGCGGTAATATGCGGGCCATGCGCTCGTGAAACGCCGCCATTTGGCCGCGCCCGGGCGGCATTTATTTATGACGACGCCTCAAGAAAAATGGTTCTGGCATTCAAACACGCCGATCAAACCGAATGGGCTGGGTTTTTTGCATCAATGCTTGAGCGTGCCGGGCAGGAATTAATCCCCGATTGTGATTTAATAATCCCGGTTCCGCTTTCACGCAAAAAGCTTTTTTCAAGGCGCTATAACCAGTCTGCCGAAATCGCCCGCCAGCTTGCCAAGCGTTCGGGCAAACACTTTGCGCCGGGCTTGCTGGGCCGCATTCCAACCCGCGGTACCAAGAAAGCAAGTCAGGCCAGCCTGGGCCTCAGGGCAAGGTTCGAGAACGTCCGTGGGGTTTTCAGGGTTCCGGCCAAATATGCCCCCCGGCTTCAGGCAAGGTCGATTTTACTGGTGGATGATGTGTTGACCACTGGGGCCACGGTGCGCTCTGCGGCCCGCACCCTTATGGCCGCAGGGGCTAAAAACGTTGATGTGCTTACCCTGGCGCTGGTTTCTGCGCCTAAATGAAGCACTCACTTGCGGTTGATAGGGGGCAGGCTATATATTAGAATAATCTTATAATCCACCGGAACACCAGTTTAAGAGCAGAGATTGAATATATGTCCAACACAGCAAAAGTAGAGATCTATACCAGCCCGACCTGTGGCTATTGCCGTCGTGCCAAAAGCCTTTTGAAAAAAAAAGGCGTGGCATTCAAAGAAATCAACGTCATGATGAAACCGGATAAAAGGCGTGAAATGGAAGCCCGTTCGCGTGGTCGCACGGTTCCGCAGATTTTTATTAATGACAAGCCAATTGGGGGCAGCGACGAGCTTTACGAGCTGGATTTCGATGGCGAACTGGATGCAATGCTGGGCCTTTAATAATTTATGGCCTAAACGGGGCTGGCACTATGGATAATGTATTAAATAAATCCCCGTTCAAAGTTGCGCTTGTTCAAACAAATTCATCCGATGACATGGATCAAAACATAAAAGCTGTCGATGCTTTTGTGCGCGAGGCTGTCGCCATGGGCGCAGACCTTGTCATGGCGCCGGAAAACGTTTCCATGATGACGTTCGGTTCTAAAAATATTATTTCCAACGCCAGCCCCGAAGAAGGCCATCCGGCAGTTGCCGCATTTGCCGATTTGGCGCGTGAGCTGTCCATATGGCTGCATGGTGGAACGTTCGCCATAGAAACAGGTGCCGGCAATGGTCTTGTTAACCGGGCAATTGTATTTTCACCTGATGGCGAAATTGCCGCCAGATACGACAAGATACATATGTTTGATGTCGATTTAAGCGAAAGCGAAAGCTACCGCGAAAGCGAAACCTTTAATTCCGGGACGAAGGCGGTGTTGTTTGACCTGCCGTGGGGGCGAATGGGCCTTAGCACGTGTTATGACGTACGCTTTCCCCACCTATATCGCGCCCTCGCCCAAAATGGGGCGGATTTTTTTGCCGTCCCGGCGGCATTTACCCGCACCACCGGCGAGGCCCACTGGCATACGCTTCTCCGGGCCCGGGCAATTGAAAATGGATGTTTTGTTTTTGCCCCGGCCCAGACTGGAAACCATGTGGCCGGAAATCATGCGGGCGAGAGGCAGACCTTCGGCCATTCGTTGATTATAAGCCCCTGGGGTGAGATTCTGGCCGATGGCGGCGACACCCCGGGTGTAATCGTGGCGGAAATTGACCCGGCAGAAGTGGCCAAAACCCGGGGAAAAATACCATCCCTTATGAACAAACAACCATTTGACTAGGTTTGAGGGGTTTATTTTTCCCATTTTAACTATTCCCTTAAATATTTATGGGCAAAATCGGCGACCGTGTTGAACTGAGGCGAACCCCGAGGCAAACCCCAAGGCGAACCCCAAGGCGAAATAATGATCCATTATCAATTGCAATGCTGTGATGAACACAGCTTCGAAGGCTGGTTCCGTGATAGTGCCGCCTATGAAAGCCAAGCGGCGGGTGGCGACATCGAATGTCCCTATTGCGGCAAAACAGAAATCACCAAGGCACCAATGGCGCCCAGTATCGGCAAAGCCGCCGATGCTACAAGCGCACCCACCACCGAAGCCCCCACCACCGAAGCTAGGGCGCAAAAGGTTGCGCAACAAATACTCGAAGCCGCAACCCGGGCCAGAGAGGCCAGAGAATATATTGAAACTAATTTTGAAGACGTCGGCGATGATTTTGCCGATGAAGCCCGGGCCATGCACAACGGCGAACGCGAAGAAAGCGGTATCTACGGAAACGCAACGGACGCGGAAGAAAAAGAACTAGAAGAAGAAGGCGTAGACTTCGTTCGCGTACCGACAAACGACGGCAAGAATAATTAAAATAATTTATTTGCGTTTGGCAAAAGCCATATAATTTACATCCAAATCATTTTTTGAAATTGACCAATCATCCCTTAGCGGGTTGTAAATTACGCCGGCAATTTCTGTGAACTCCAATCCGTGCGGCCGGATAAGTCGGGCTAGTTCCGATGGCTTTAAAAACTTTCCCCATGTGTGGGTGCCCACTGGTAACCAGCGTAAAATATATTCGGCGCCAATTTTTGCCAGCAGCAATGATTTAACCGTGCGGTTAAGGGTCGATAAAACCATTACGCCGTTATCTTTTAAAAGCGCACTACTGGCGGCCATGAACATTTCCGGATCACTGACGTGTTCGATAATTTCCATGTTCAGCACAATATCAAAACGCTTTCCCTCTGCTGCCATATCTTCAGGAAGAACGTTCAGGTAATTAATATCCAGTCCGCTTTGCTGGCTGTGGATTTTGGCTATTTCAATATTTTTTCCCCCGGCATCAATACCGGTAACATTGGCACCAAGGGCAGCCATTTGTTCGGATAAAAGCCCGCCGCCGGAGCCAACATCAATAACCTCCAGACCCTTGAGCGGCTTATCTGCCGATCCATCGAGCCCGAAATGAGCGCAGGCGTTTTCGACTATAAATTGCGTTCTAAGCGGGTTTATCTGGTGCAGGGGACGAAACTTACCCTTTGGATCCCACCATTCATCGGCCATACGGGTAAAACGTGCCACCTCATCAGGGTTGGCGGTAGATTGGGCCAAAGGGTCGTAACCGGTCTCAGAGTTGGTATGGGGCATGGTTTTTTTGGTCTTTTTCCTTGGGCAGTAGGGCTTTGCATTATAGTGCCATTACGAGTATGAATACGCGCCCTTAGTGGTGCAAGATTTATTAGGATTTTAAGGCCAAGAATATAGGAATAGAGCCATGGCTCTGATAGTACAAAAATTTGGCGGAACCTCGGTAGCCGATGTGGAACACATTCAGGCCGTGGCCGCCCGGGTCAAGGCCG
Source organism: Thalassospiraceae bacterium (assembly GCA_030637845.1). GTDB lineage: Bacteria > Pseudomonadota > Alphaproteobacteria > Rhodospirillales > Magnetovibrionaceae > DAOVVL01. Next base: position 1,816 of record DAOWFT010000206.1, on the reverse strand, counting down.
AGGTCGATAACGGCAATCAGGTTGCGGTTACCGTTTCAGCCATGGCTGGCGTCACCAACCAGCTGGTCAATTATGTCGAACAGACCGGAAAGCTATATGACACGGCTGAATACGACGTGGTCGTTTCCAGCGGAGAACAGGTCACATCTGGGCTTTTGGCGCTGGCATTGCAAAATATGGGCGTGCCTGCGCGTTCATGGCTTGGCTGGCAATTACCCGTAAAAACCAATTCTGCCCATGCCAAAGCCCGCATTGAAGGCATCGAAGCCGATAAAATTCTGGCCTCAATTAATAAAGGCGAGGTTGCGGTGGTCGCTGGCTTTCAAGGGCTGGGCGTTGATGGCAGGATTACCACGCTGGGTCGTGGCGGAACCGATACCTCGGGCGTGGCCTTGGCCGCCGCCTTGGGGGCCGAACGCTGCGATATTTATACGGACGTTGATGGTGTTTACACCACCGATCCGCGTATCGTTGCCAAAGCCAGAAAGTTGGATAAAATTACATACGAGGAAATGCTCGAAATGGCTTCGGTTGGGGCCAAGGTCTTGCAAACTCGCTCGGTTGAAGTGGCCATGAAACATGGTGTGCGCATACAGGTGCGGTCTTCTTTTTCCCAAGACGAAGGCACGCTGGTAGTTAATGAGGATGAAATCGTGGAACAGGAACTTATAAGCGGAATTGCCTACAGCCGTGACGAAGCAAAAATTACGTTAATCGGCGTGGCTGATAAACCGGGGATTGCCGCAAGAATCTTTGGCCCGTTGGCCGATGCCAATATCAATGTTGATATGATCGTGCAGAACGTATCGGCCGATCCGGCCCACGTGGCAACCGACCTTACCTTTACGGTCACCAAGGCCGACCTTGAACGCGCGGTTGAAACGGTAAAAGCTCACGCCAAGGATCTTGGCTACAAACAGTTGTTGTCCGACCCCGATGTTGTGAAAATTTCGGTAATTGGTGTCGGCATGCGAAGCCACGCCGGTATTGCCCAACGCATGTTCCAGTCGTTGGCCGATAAGGGAATTAACATACAGGTTATTTCCACATCGGAAATCAAGGTAAGCGTGCTTATCGCCGAAGAATATGCCGAACTGGCATTGCGTTCATTGCACACCACCTACGGCCTAGATGGTGAATAATTAAAATGAGCAATACAGCGAATAAACATCTGGAAAAAATGTGGGCACGGGGATGTGAGTTCCTCGGCACCAAATATGCAATTTTGGGCGGCGCCATGTCGTGGATTTCCGAAAGCGGGCTGGTTTCGGCAATTTCCAATGCCGGCGGGTTCGGCGTAATTGCCGGCGGTTCAATGATGCCCGATCAATTGGGTGAAGTTATTGTTGCTACTCAGAAAAAAACCGACAAACCATTTGGCGTTAACATGGTTACCATGCACCCGGAACTGGATGCATTAATAGATAAATGCCTTGAGCTAAATGTTAAATTCATCGTTCTTGCCGGTGGCCTGCCCCGTGCTGCGTCCATCAAGCGGGCAAAAGATGGCGGTGCCAAGGTAATATGCTTTGCCCCGGCGCTGGCGCTGGCGAAAAGATTGGTGCGCAATGGTGCCGATGCCTTGGTCATCGAAGGCTCCGAAGCCGGTGGGCATATTGGCCCGGTTGCGACCAGCGTATTGGCGCAGGAAATATTGCCGGTCATTACCGAGGTTCCGGTTTTTGTCGCCGGTGGCATTGGCCGCGGTGAAGCAATTGTTAGCTATCTTGAAATGGGTGCATCGGGCGTGCAAATCGGAACCCGTTTGGTCTGTGCCACTGAATGCATAGCCCACGAAAATTTCAAAAAATCGTTT
>DAOWFT010000099.1 GCA_030637845.1 Thalassospiraceae bacterium | reverse complement strand
GACCATATACAACTGCATCTGGAACATCTGGGCGCGGATATTTTAGGTGAGCGTTTGCCCGGCATATCGGAAAGTGCAAAAGTCTTTGCCGGGGTCGATGTAACCCGGGAACCTATCCCGGTTATACCAACCGTGCATTACAACATGGGCGGCATTCCCACCAATATTTATGGTGAAGTCCTGCGCCCAACGGAAAAAGACCCGGACGCAGTCTGTCCGGGCCTGATGGCCATTGGCGAGGCCGCTTGCGTTTCGGTCCACGGGGCCAACAGGTTAGGCACCAATTCGTTGCTGGATATTGTTGTCTTTGGCCGCGCCGCAGCCCTTCGCGCGCGGGCCATGGTGACACCGGGGGCCGATCAAAAACCAATTGCCAAGGAACTATTAGACCCGGCGCTAACCCGGCTCGAACGTTTGCGTAACGCAAACGGGGCTAAACCAACCGCCGATATACGCTTGGCCATGCAAAAAACCATGCACCGTGATGCCGCCGTTTTCCGCACCAAGGAAACGCTGGTAGACGGTAAAAAATCCATTGATGAAATTGCCGGTTCAATTGATGACGTGCGCATCAATGACCGTTCCATGATATGGAACTCTGATTTGGTTGAGGCGTTGGAGCTTGAAAACCTGCTCGATTGCGCCCAAGCCACCGTTCATTCGGCACTGGCCCGCCAAGAAAGCCGGGGCGCCCACGCCAGAGAAGATTTCCCCGATAGAAACGACGATGAATGGATGAAGCATACCATTGCCTGGGTCGATGCAACCAAACAGGTAAAACTGGATTATCGCCCGGTTCATACATGGACACTGACCGACGAGGCTGAATACATCGAGCCCAAAGCCAGGGTGTACTGACATGGTCGAATTTATGCTGCCGAAAAATTCGCGCCCGAAAAAGGGAAAGATTTTCCCTGCACCCGCAGGTGTGAGCAATACCCGCACGTTCAAGATTTATCGCTATGATCCGGATTTGTCCGATAACCCCCGCATTGATACCTTTCACGTTGATATGGATAACTGCGGGCCGATGATTTTGGACGCACTGGTCAAAATTAAAAATGAAATTGATTCAACCCTGACATTTCGCCGTTCATGCCGCGAGGGTGTCTGCGGCAGTTGTGCTTTCAATGTGGACGGCACCAATACCATTGCCTGCACCAAACCCATCGCCGACATTCGTGGCGATATAAAGATTTATCCGCTGCCCCATATGCCGGTTATCAAGGATTTAGTCCCTGATTTAAGCGTTCCTTACGCCCAGTACGCATCTATCGAGCCGTGGCTTAAATCCGATACCCCGGCACCGACCTCGGAACGCCTGCAAAGCACCGATGAGCGCGCCGAACTGGATGGAATGTGGGAATGTATTTTGTGTTTTTGCTGCCAAACCAGTTGCCCCAGTTATTGGTGGAACGGTGATAGATATTTGGGCCCGGCTATTTTGTTGCAGGCCTATCGCTGGATTGCCGATAGCCGTGACGAGGCCGCGGGCGAGCGGTTGGATAATGTGGATGATCCGTTCAGGCTATATCGCTGTCACACCATTATGAACTGCACCAACACCTGCCCCAAAAACCTAAACCCGGGCAAGGCCATTGCCGAAATTAAATCATTGCTGATTAATCGGCGCTAATCACCCAGATGGTGATCGACACTTTTGCGGACGATGGATATTTTGACCAACAGGTTAAGCAGGCGAAGGTCGACATTGCCCTCTACCGTTTCCATGTGAAATACGCCTTCTTCGAAGCGAATGGGAAAGGTGACAAACACGTCGCCGCCACCGCGCTCCAGCGCATCTTGTGGCAGGTGCTTATCTAGGCTGGCGTTTGTTTGCAGCAAAAACCAGCTTAATATTTCATCGGAACTAAACGGCGTACCCGATGCGTTTTGGATGAATATTTCGGCGTCATCCTTTTCGGCCTCAAACGCGGAAATAACCCCGGCCGACAGGGCCAGCTCCTTTCCTTGGACATGGTGAAAATCAGCTTCAAAGCCGATGTGCTCGGCTGCGAATATGAAATCTGCGGTTTCTCGTCCGGCCTGCATGGTTATTCTTGGCCTCTTTTTGGCCAATCACGGCGATTGATGGTGTATTCGCCGGCCGGCCCACGAAACGGTTGGATGAGCATTTGATCTAAGCGTTCGTCCTTTGTGGTTCTAAACAGGTCTATGCCGATGGTCATGCCCTCGTGGCCGCCGGTTGGCTGGGCGATATAGGTGCCAAACATCCGGTCCCAGATGGATAAGTTAAAACCAAAATTGGAGTTGGTTTCTTCCGGTACAATCGAATGGTGAACCCGGTGCATATCGGGCGTTACGAACATGGTTCTAAGCACCGCGTCCAGCCCCAATGGCAATTTGAAATTGGCATGGTTGAACATGGCCATGGCGTTCAATATTACCTCAAAAACCAGTACCGCCGCCGCCGGCGCACCCAATAGGGCAATGACCGCGAATTTAATACCCAGCGACAATAGTATTTCGATGGGGTGGAATCTGGCCCCGGTGGTTACATCGTAATCAAGGTCGGCATGGTGCAAACGGTGCAGGCGCCACAATACAGGGACGGCGTGAACCATTACGTGCTGCAACCAAATGGCCAAATCCATCAGAACTATGGTGGCCACGATTGCCAACCACGGTGAAATATCAAAAATATTGAACACCCCCCAACCCATTTCCGCGCTAAGACTGGCAAACATTATGGGCGCCATGGGCAGAACCGCACGGGCAATAACGGTGTTAAGAACCACAATTCCCAGATTTGAAAACCACCTGAGGGATTTGGAAATGCTAAGTTTGCGTCTGGGGCTTATTATTTCCAGCATCGCCATGAGGGCAAATGTGCCAAAGAAAAAACCAAGCCTTATTGGTTGCTCGAGGCTAAGAAGCCCGGTTTCAAAATCAGTCATAGAATAATGGCCCTTAATTTATTGATTGCGCAGCACGTAACGGCTGGAAACATTAGATAAGTGTGCCTTTGCCCGCCTGCCAGTGCAATAACCCATAAATAAAGGCGTTATTTGGGTGCTTTACACTCATATTTTCACTGCTTAACGTTAGTTTCGAGAAAAAACGGATGGGAATATGGGGACCCAATGGTGCAAGGGCCACTTTTAGAATACCGCGAACAGATAGCCACAGGCAGAATACGGCCTGACCCCAGCCAGGCGTTGGCGGTGGAAAAGCTGCAAAGCCTTTATAATGCGCTTAAATCGTATGAGCCATTAACGGGCGAGCAGGGCTGGAAAGAGCGCTTGGGCCTTTCCCGCCGGGCCGTGAACGTGCCGCAGGGGCTTTATTTTTACGGTGGTGTCGGGCGGGGAAAATCCATGCTGATGGATCTTTTTTTCGAGCAAGCCCCCCTTGAAAACAAGCGTAGGGTTCATTTTCATTCATTTATGCAAGAAGTCCACACCCGCATGGCCGGATTTCGTGTTGCTGAAATAAAGGTCGCCGACCCCCTTGCTGCGGTGGCAACAGCCATAGCAAAAGGTGCGAATTTATTGTGTCTGGACGAGCTGCAAATAACCGATATTACCGACGCAATGATAGTCGGCAGGTTGTTTGAAAGCCTGTTTAAAAGTGGTGTCGTGGTGGTCGCAACCTCCAACAGACCGCCGCGGGATTTATATAAAGACGGGCTACAAAGAGAGCAATTTGTTCCATTTATTACATTAATTGAATCTAAAATGGATTTATTAGCCCTAGACGGGCCGACCGACTATCGGTTGGAACATATGCGGGCGTTGGATATATACATGACCCCCGATAACGATGCGGCGCAGGAAAAACTGGAAGCGGCTTTTCTAAGATTGACCCATGGTCATCGATCTCACCAGGCCGTGATAACGGTGCAGGGAAGAAAGGTAGAGATTCCAAAAGCGGTTGAAGGTGTTGCCATGGTTTCCTTCGAAGATATTTGTGGCCGCACTTTGGGACCAGCAGATTATATAGAAATATCAAGGCGTTACCACACGTTAATAATGTCTGGAATCCCCCGCATGAATGCCGAAAATAAGGACGTTGCAAGACGTTTTATAACTCTTGTTGATGCATTATACGAAGGACACGTGAAACTTATTTGTTCTGCAGAGGTAGAACCGGCGGAACTTTATTTAGGTGGCGAAGGTTCGTTTGAGTTCGAGCGAACATCATCAAGGCTTATAGAAATGCAATCTGAGTCATACATGGAACTAGACCATGCGAGTCGAAAATAAGTTCTAGATTCGTTTTTTGTGCAAAAGTAACTAAGTAACTTGCTGAAAAGTACGAATCAGGGTAAAAAGAATCGATTCTTTTTGTTCGCAAAAAGAATAGACAGTATTAATTAAATGTTTTGTTATTTTTAAATTGATGCTCACTTGTTAAATTGACTTGTTACGAAGTAAATCCAGATTTTATTTTTTGTCCGAAGAATTCGGATTTGAAATTGGATTTAAGCGGAAGGAATAACTTCCATGGCTCGCAATAAGATCGCCTTAATAGGCGCTGGCAATATTGGCGGTACACTCGCAATGCTAGCTGGCCTTAAAGAGTTAGGCGACATAGTTATGTTTGACATTGCCGACGGCATGCCAAAAGGCAAGGCGTTGGATATAGCTCAATCGTCCCCAATTAATGGCTTTGATGCTTCTCTTGTAGGCACAAAAAGCTACGCCGGAATAAAAGGCGCAGACGTGGT
>DAOWFT010000085.1 GCA_030637845.1 Thalassospiraceae bacterium | reverse complement strand
GATCGAAGAAGCCTAAGGTGCGAACGTATGAAGTTTTTATACGTACATGTTGCCCAGCATCAGACCGATGCCGCCTGCCAATATAACCGCTGCCGACATTAGCGCCAAGGGAAGCGCCATCTTTTTTCCGGCGATGGACGCTACAAATACAACCTTGATAACGGTATTTACCGCAACGGCAATGATGATGCCGCCTATCGCTATTTGACTGCTAAGGCCATGCATGGACTGCTCGGCCATGCTTAGGGATATGGCATCAACATCAACGATACCCGATAGTGCGGCTATGGCATAAACGCCGGTATCGCCAAGCCATTGGCGGGCATAATAAACAGCCAGCACAATAACCCCTAGCAATAGGCCGAATTTCAAAGCAGAAGAAATATCACAAGGGTTGCTGATTTCTATGGTTGCGGTTGTATCTTTTTTGCCTGCAATTTTGAACATAACCAGCGACCCAATAACGCTTACGACCGCCATCAGTATTAATGGAACGGTAATACCCGAAAGCAAAGACTGGTTAAATATCCCAACAACGACAATTACACGCACATACATAACTGCGCTCGAGGCCGCAATTCCACCCACCAGAGCCGAGGCAACAGAAGGTGTTTTATGTCCCAGCCGGGCAAAGCCCAATGTCAGGGCGGTGGACGATGCAAGCCCGCCAAAGATACCGGTTAGCAATCCACCTACCCGTGCCCCAACTTTTTGCATGGCGATATAGCCCATGAATGACAGCCCGGCCACCAGCACAACCATCCACCATAGCTTGAACGGGTTGAGGATTTCATCCGGCCCGAACCCCTTGTTGGGCAAAACCGGCAACACCACCACAGAAATGACCAAGAGCTTGAGCGCCGCATCCAGCTCAAGGTCTTTCAGGTGTGCGACCCATTTATGTAGATAAAGTTTGGCGTCCAACAATGCCGCGGTTACCACTCCGGCCCCGGCCGCCAGCGCCATATCACCCCTGACGGCCATGGCCCCAAGGGTAAAAACCAACAGTGCTGCGACTTCTGAAGTCATTCCGAAATCCGCTTCTTTTTTTGTTGAGGAGCGATAAACCGAAAGCACGAATGCCGTAAATCCCAGAAAGGCAATACCCAAAACAACATCGCCCAGCACAACACCAAGAAGACCCCAAACCCCGCCCAGTAGGCCGGTAAGGGCAAAAGTTCGCACCCCGGCAACACGAATGCCGCCACTTTGATTGCGTGTGTGCAGGCCGCGCTCGATGCCCACCAGCAACCCAATACCAAGCGCCAGGGCAAGCCGTCCAGCCATGTCGTATGCTGCGATTTCAGACATACAATATGATCACCCATCCATCGCTTTGGCGCAAGGTGTTGGCTTTACGGATTTTAAGAAAAACATAGCAGTCTCAATGCGTAATGTGGACTATTGCCCGAGAATTGAGTTGCCAAGCCCCGGTTGGGCTTCTAAGCTTTTGGATGAAATTAAGGATCAAATCGCCTGGTTGAGGCGTCGTTGTTTTGCCTCGTGGGAAGGGCGCATGGCTTCGTATAAGTTTGCCAAACCCACTAGATTAGGTTGGAGGCAGTTCAGTCGTTTAAGACTTTAAAAAATACACATCAAAAAACAGGAAAAAGGGCACAGCGCCCCAAGGGAGGAAGTGATGATGAAGTACACTAAAGGATTCAATACAATCGTTAAAACAATTTCAGGTGTTTTGGTTTCGACCGGCCTGATCGCATTTAGTGCGGGTGCGCAGGCGGAAACACTGCGTCTTTTGACTTGGGGTGGCTATGCCCCCGAAGCGGTAGTGAATATATTCGAGGCCGCGTCCGGCATTGAAGTTGAAGTTACCAATTCCAACAACGAAGAAATGATTTCAAAACTGCGTGCAACCGGCGGTGCCGGGTTCGATCTGGTGCAACCGTCGCAGGATCGCATTTCCAGTGCGCAGATTGAATTTGATATCTACAAGCCTATCAATCTTTCCAAGATAAACAGCGGTTTGATGATTTCATCTATGCTGGAAGGAACCAAGAAAAACACGACCGTCAATGGCAAGGTCTATGGTGTGCCGCACGTTTGGGGCACCAGCGCGTTGACGATTAACACCGACAAGGCATCGGGAATTAAAGATTATACCGATCTTTGTGATCCTAAATATGCCGGCAAGGTTACCTATCGTCTCAAGCGGCCAACATTGATTGCCTTTGCTTTTTCAATGGGGATGGATCCGTTTGCAGCCTATAACGACAAGGCCAAATACGCCGACATCATGGCCAAGGTTGAAGCAAAATTAAAAGATTGCAAAAGTAACGTGAAAGCCTACTGGTCGGGCGGTGACGCGCTGATAAATCTTCTGCGTTCCGAAGAGGTGGTTGCAGCTATGGCGTGGGATGGATCAGGCTGGAAGCTAAGCGCAGAAAATCCAAAAATTCAAACTATCGCACCAACTTCCGGTGCACTCGGCTGGATTGATACCTTTGCCCTGCCGAAAAAGACCAAGGCCGAAGATGCTGCGTACAAGTGGATCAATTTCGTTATGCAGCCCAAGATTGCGGCTATGATTACCGAAGCTGCGGGCAACTTTACCGCATCCAAGGGGTCTGATGCCTTTGTCGAGGAAAGCAAGCGTAAGCTTTATCAGGCAACCTTCCCGCCGGCAGCCATCGACAACATCAACTGGTATCCTCCGGTACCGGCTGGTCTTGAAGAAATGGAAGGCAAGGTCATGGACCGTGTCCAGGCCGCCAAGTAATTGGCTGATAGTACAGTAATTAGTAAATAGAAACTCGGCGTACGGGGGAAATCTCCGTGCGCCGTGTTTTTATAACAAAAATCTCGCTGTGGCGGGGGTGGGTGCGCTACATGGTTGGGGTTGGTCACGATGGACTTAGCTAAAAACAATAAATCCTTTGATCTGGAATGCCGTGACCTTAGGTGTAACTTTGGTTCATTCGTTGCGGTGGATAATGTTTCGTTCGGGGTTCCCGAGGGAGATTTCTTTTCTATTCTTGGGCCATCGGGCTGTGGCAAAACGACCATACTGCGTATGATGGCAGGTTTTCTTGAGCCGACCTCCGGCGATATTTTAATCAAAGGCAAGTCCGTACTGAATGTGCCGCCCAATAAACGGCCAGTTAACATGGTTTTCCAACATCTGGCTTTGTTCCCGATGATGAACGTTGCCGAAAACATTGCCTATGGCCTTATTCGTCAGGGCGTGAACAAAAGCGATGTATCGGCAAAGGTTAATTCTGCACTGGAACGCATCGGTCTTCCGGGTTCCGGTGAAAAAAACATCAAACAACTTTCCGGTGGCCAGCAGCAGCGTGTCGCCATCGCCCGCTGTCTGGTTTTGGAGCCGGCTGCATTGTTGCTGGATGAGCCGTTGGGTGCGCTTGACCTGAAATTACGTGAACACATGAAGGTCGAGCTTAAAAAAATGCAAAGCCAGTTTGACACCACATTTGTTTATATAACCCACGATCAATCCGAAGCGCTGGTTATGTCCAATCATGTGGCGGTAATGAACGAGGGGCGGTTTGAACAAATTGGCACCCCGCAGGATCTTTACTACAACCCTAACACCGCATTTGTTGCCGGTTTTGTTGGTGAGAGCAATCGCTGGCATGGCCGGGTCGATGAGGTTGATGCTACCGGCATTCGGGTTTCCACCGCCGAAGGCGTTTCATTTCTTGCGGTGCCGGCGGGTAAAGAGCGACTGGCGGTTGGTGATGCTGTTGATATATTCGTGCGCCCGGAATCGGTTGTTATTGCCCACGATGAAACACGCGCCCACGAAATGGATAACCGCCTGAGCGGTAATGTCATTAGTGTGCTGTTTAACGGCGCCAACAGCCGCGCCCTTGTGCGCGAAGGCCGAAGCGGTGGCGAGCTGGACGTTGCCCTGCCGCAAACTGGTGAATTTTCCAACCTTGCTGTCGGTCAGAAAGTTTTTCTCGGCTGGGATCAGGCCCAGGCCAAGGCTTTTGCCTGCCCGTCAGGCAATAACCAGGGGCAAGGCACATGAACACCAGCAACGCGGCAAGGCTTGGCCTGATATTGCTGTTGGCGCCGCTGCTGGTCTGGTTGCTGGCGTTGGTTATATTGCCGCACATAGACATGTTGCTGATATCTCTTCGCGAACGAGTGGCGCCACAGGTTTATGAACGCAGCTTTGCCAATTATGCCGAGTTTTTCACCGAACCGCTTTACTGGCGCACCTTTGCCCGAACCGCAATTATGTCTATTTCCGCAACCGCACTGACGCTGTTAATAGCTTTTCCGGTTTCATACTATATCGCCAAAATGTTACGTGGACGGCTTAAGGGTTTTTTATTCTTGCTTTGTCTGGTTCCTTTTTGGGTAAGTGAACTGGTTCGCACATTCGGCTGGATGATCCTGCTTCGTGAATCCGGCGTTATCAGTAATGTTTTGCAATGGACCGGGCTAGCCGATGGACCGGTCGAAATGCTGTACAACGATGCCACCATCATGGTTGGGCTGGTCTATACCTCGATGTTGTTCATGGTGGTACCGCTGGTCACAACCCTGGACAGCCTTGAGGACAGTCTGGTTGAGGCCGGATACGACCTTGGCGGAAATGGTTTAACGGTATTGCGCACCATAATCATTCCCCATGCAATGCCGGGAATTGTTTCAGGATGTATTGTGGTGTTCATGTTGACGTTGGGTAATTATCTTACCCCGATCTTGCTTGGCGGCAAAAGCAGCATGTGGTTTACAGCCCAGATTTACACCCAATTCATCACCCGCTTTAATTGGGAGCTGGGTGCTGCTTTTGGTTTCTTGTTATTGGCGCTGTCTTCGGCAATTGTTTGGACCGGGCTGAAGTTAAGCCGCCAAACCCTTTCTGAGAGCATGGGTTAGGGAGAGCGCATGATACCTTCAATCCCCCAACCCCGCAGTTTCCGCACTATCTATGGTGCCTATGTGGTGCTGTTTTTCATATACCTTATTTCGCCGTTGGTAGTGGTGGCTATTTTTGCATTTAACGATTCCATGTTTCCTTCCCTGCCCTGGGGTGGATTTACATTGGATTGGTTTTTAAACAGTACCGAGCCGCGCCTTGGCCTGTTTCATGATAGCCGCCTGCTCGATAGCATCTGGACATCTTTTTACATTGCCTGCTGGGTAATGACGCTGTCGGTGGCTGTCGGCATCAGCAATGCTTTCTTGTTTGAACGCAAATCATTTCCGTTAAAGAACCTTCTTTATATGCTGATGTTGTTGCCGTTGGTAATTCCCGGGGTCATTCTGGGCATATCTATTTTGGTGTTTTCCAGCACCATTGCCAACTGGGTCGAGCTTAACCTGGGTCTGAATCTTGAATTCCTGCGCCCCAGTTCGTTTTTGGTTATTCTCGGTCAGTTCTCATTTATATCAACCATTACAACCCTGATTATTGCAGCCCGCCTGCGCAAGTTCGACACATCTTTGGAAGAAGCGGCGCAAAGCCTTGGTGCGGGCAAAATGGTGGCGGTGTGGACCGTAACCATCCCCTACCTGAAACCGGCGATTATCGGGGCGGCCATTGTCGCGTTCCTTATGTCATTTGAGAACTTCAATACTACCTTGATGCTGGTGGGCTCGGATCAGCCGCTGACCATTGCCATGTATGGCCGTCTGCGAGAAGGATCAACACCGGAACTGAACGCCCTGTCGTTGCTGTTAATGGCGGCTTCAGGGACGCTGGCATTGCTGAGTGTGTTTGTGCAGCGTGACCGAAAATAATGCCATTAGCGCATATTCCATAATAATCCGACGTTAATTGTGCTACAATTATCTCCGTGCCGAGCGGGCGCCTTTTGCTTATGTGGGAGGATCGTACTATGGATTGCAAAACAGTAATGGCCCCCATCAAGGTCAGCATATATTCCGATGAACTGGCCGGCGTCGTGATAGATTTCATGGTTGAAAAACACATGGGATTGGTGCCGGTGGTAGATCGTGATGGAACCTTTGCCGGGTTAATCAGCGGCGATAGCCTGATGGCATTTATGCTGCCCCGAGCCCTGACGACCATGGCGAAAAGCCACCCCCGAGCAGGCATGCACAAGGTTAGCTTTCTCAATGAAACCGCCCATGAAATGCAAGAGCGCCTGAACGGATTGCGTGGACGCCCGATTAGCGAAATGGTTGACCGTAATGTCGATACCGTGCGCCCTGAAACTCCGCTTATTGATGCCCTGATGATGATAAAGAGCAAACAATATGTTGTGCCGGTGGTTGATGACGAGAACAAGCTGGTTGGCGCAATATCATTCTTTTCGGTGCTTTATGGTTTGAACGAAGAATACGATCGTGAAAAAGCAGAAAAGCAAAAAATCCATGAACGTGAAGAGCGCAAGCAAGACCATGAAAAGGAGGCCAAACAATGAGCCCCCATGGTGGAGAAGATGCTGTTGTCGGCGCGGTTATTTTTGGGCTCGACCCGCTGTGGTTAAGCACCGCTATATTGATTGTTTCCTACGCCGTACTGTTAAGCGAAAAATTCAATCGCACGGTGATTGCGTTGCTGGGTGGCGGGCTGGTTATTATCACCGGCCTGATTTCCCAGTCCCAGGCGTTTGCCGCAATAGACTTTAACACCATAGCGCTACTTACCGGAATGATGATTATTGTTTCAATCACGCGCAGGTCCGGGGTATTTGAATTTGTTGCCATTTGGTCGGCAAAAAAGGTCAAAGCCGACCCAATGGGAATATTAATCGTGCTATCGATTGTAACGGCGGTGTTTTCTGCGTTTCTCGATAACCTGACGACGGTATTATTGGTAGTTCCCATAGCACTGCTAATTGTTGAGAAACTTAAAAT
>DAOWFT010000173.1 GCA_030637845.1 Thalassospiraceae bacterium | reverse complement strand
ATACGGTTATGTTTGCCGGAACCGGCGAACGGGTCGAGCTTACCCATAAAGCATCATCACGCGAAATATTCGCCGGCGGCGCAGTCCGTGCGGCATTGTGGTGCGATGGAAAGGCACCCGGTCTTTATTCAATGAAAGATGTTTTGGGTTTTTAGGGCTTAAGTTTTTAAACGCCTGAGAATATCTCCGAGCTGGTTTGCGACCCGGGCTTTTTCCACAGCCGAAAGAAATTTTCCAATTTCAATTGCTTCGCCGTGGGAACGTATTTCCAACGCGGCGTTATTTGTGGGCGAACCGTTGAAATGCACCTGCGCCCAATAGGGTTGAAAATTTTTCGTTTCATTTATCCCGAGGTCGCGTTTGGAGACGCTAACGTTATCAGGGGTTATTTCAATTGTTTCCACCACCTCGGTGCGTTTGATAAAAATACGCACCATGGCGGCGATAAAAATAAATTCAGCCCCGAAAAACCCGACAATTGGCCAGCCACCCATAAAGGTAAATAGTATTCCAGCCGCACACCATATGAACCCCAGCCAGCCACACAGGATATAGGCGACCTTGGGGTCGGCGGAACGGCGCGGGCGCAATATCATGGAAAACCCAAGGGGTTTATCGGCCTCGCCATTGTTATTGGCATCATTAATGGTAATTGATTGAGCCATGAGTATTAACTTGGCAAAGGCTGGCGTAAATTTCCATAAAAATTTTTAGCCAATATTACGCATTTGTTTTTGCCTGTTCCCAGCCGATCATGGCGACCTTGCGCTCGGTGCCCCAATAATAGCCATCAATTATGCCGCCTTCGCGGATAACCCGATGGCACGGTATTAAAAATGAAATGGGGTTTTTGCCAACCGCGCTACCGACGGCGCGATGGGCTTGGGGGCGGCCAATAGCCTTGGCAATGCGGCCATAGGTGGTTAACTGCCCGGGCGAAAGGGTGATAAGCGCCTGCCAGACCTGAACCTGAAAATTAGTCCCGCCGACAAATACCTTGAACGGGTTAGCACCGTCGTATGTTTCTAGGGCAAAAACTTTTTTTACCACTGGCGCGGTTGCTTTTGCATCTTCAACAAAGCGGGCGTTGGGCCAGCGATTTTTCATGCGGGCCTCTTCATCGTCGCGCCCTTCGGCGGTTGCAAATGAAATCCCGCAAATACCCCGCTCGGTTAAATGTATCAAAACGTTGCCAAATGGTGATGGGTGATAGCCGGTTTTTATAACCAACCCTGCGCCGCCCGATTTAATTTCTCCCGGGGTTGCGGCTTCAAGGTTTACACATAAATCGTGCAGCCGCCCCGGCCCGGAAAGGCCGACCTCCAGCGATGCACTCAACACATCACCGCCCGCGGTTAGCAGCTCGCGGGCGTGGCTTCCGGTCAGGTAGCCCATAAATCGTTTTGGGCTGACCCCCACCCAATTGGTAAACAGGCGCTGGAAATGCTGGGGGCTGAGGCCCACCGCACTTGCTACCTCGGCCAATTCTGGCTGGGCCTGCCTGTGTTTATGGATAAAGCCAATGGCCTTGGCGATGCGCTCATAATTATTAGTATCCTGCAGAGCTGTTTGGCCCATTTCCGGCTTCCTTGATCCTATAATAAATGGTCGATAGCCATCCCGTTTAGCATAGCCCAAATGGGCGCGTTGCCCACCCGATTCTTGCTCTTGTCTGAGCGTGGCTTTAGGGTGGCAACCATGAAAAAAGCAGACGTAAAAGAATTTTTTACCCGCCTTCGCAATGGTGACCCGGAACCTAAAAGCGAGCTTGAATGGAAAAATCCGTTTACGCTTGTGGTCGCGGTGGTGCTTTCGGCCCAGTCGACCGACAAGGGTGTAAACAAAGCAACCCATGATTTATTTAAAAAAGTCGACGCCCCGGAAAAAATGCTCAAACTGGGCGAGGCCGGTTTAAAGAAACACATAAAAACCATCGGTCTTTTTAATACCAAGGCCAAAAACATTATCAAACTTTCGCAAATGTTAATTGATGACCACGATGGCAATGTTCCGCAAAGCCGTGCAGATTTAGAAAAGCTTCCCGGTGTTGGGCGCAAAACTGCAAACGTTGTGTTGAATGTGTGTTGGGGCGAACCAACCATGGCGGTTGATACCCATATTTTTCGCGTCTCCAACCGCACCGGATTGGCACCGGGAAAAAATGTGCTCGAAGTTGAAAAAAAACTTTTAAAAAATATTCCCGATGAATTTATGGTGTATGCCCATCACTGGCTTATTTTGCATGGACGCTATACCTGCAAGGCGCGCAAACCCCTGTGCCGCGAATGCGTAGTTAGTGATTTGTGTAAGTTTAAAGAAAAAACTTTATAGTTTTTAAGAGCGCGCCATAAAGCGCGGCGGCCGCTTGGCCGCTGAAAAAAAGCGGCGTTCTTAAAACTAAAGACTGTTAAGACAGGTTTCTCTGGCAACCGACTTGCCCGCAAGGTCGCGGCCATCAAAATGCAAAACCCGGCGCTGACCACCACTGACATCTTCGTAGATGAAAACACTCAGCACACATTCTGCGCTTTTGTATTGCCACATTTCAGCCTGTCCATCGCGGCGTTTAAACTCAGGCTGGCCCAGGTTGGCATTAACCCAGCTCGAGCTTTGCCCGAGCAACTGCTGGGCGGTAATTTTTACTACCGGCGGCTTGGGTGTATTGCTGGCACACGCGCCTAGTAACAATGCAAATGGTAAAATAAAAAATAGTTTTGATTTTTTCAATTAGCTATCTTCCCGTTTGGCTTCCAGCTCGGTTTTGTGTTCACGAACTTCAACCGCCTTATGGTCATTTTGTCCCCTATCGTTCCCCCAGCGATGAAATAAATGCACCATGGCCGCAGTTGCCACAACCGGCGTGATTAGGTTGAGCAATGGAATGGTTAGCATAAACGCATAGGCGACGCCGATTATTGTCAGCAATGTTTGTTTTTTAACCCTGAGGGCTTTGGCATCAGTTCTGTTTAACCGGCGCATGGCGGCTACTTCAAAATATTCTCGGGATAACAGGTATCCGTTTAGGGTGTAATAAACAAATGGGAAAATCACCGGCACCAACAATAACGGCAGGCACAAAAGATTCAGGCCCAGTGTCGTTCCCAGCAGACGAATTGCCGATGAAATACCATCGCCAAGCGATTGTCCGCTGGCCTGGGGCAGGCCGGGATAATGGCGCTCTTCCACCGCAACCGCGACCCGTTCCAGCAACAATCCACCGACGGCAATAACCACCGGCGGGAACAGGAACCAGGTCAGCA
Source organism: Thalassospiraceae bacterium (assembly GCA_030637845.1). Classification (GTDB taxonomy): domain Bacteria; phylum Pseudomonadota; class Alphaproteobacteria; order Rhodospirillales; family Magnetovibrionaceae; genus DAOVVL01. The sequence goes on along the minus strand of DAOWFT010000173.1, from coordinate 1,296 downwards.
TGATTGCCCCGGCCCCGGAGAGGAAATCGAAAAAAACCTCGAGCCAGCCAATGGCGATAAATGTGGTTAGCTTCAGCACAACCCAGATGCCGACCCAGGTAAGGACAAGAATAAGCCCGGTCCAGCCGATGGAGGCCCATACCACCGAGCGGGTCTTGGGGTCGGAAAGTTGGGATAAGCCTTTGAAAAAGGCCGAAATTATCTTGCTCATTATGGAAATATTCCTTTTGGCTGGGCACACCCCGTAATGGCATATGTCTAGCAATCCTTATGGCCGCGGGCAAGGCCAGACGGGCTTGGGCTTTAGCCCTTTACCCCGGGCGTCCCGTGGCTATACTGCCGCGCAACCCGGCCCCGCTTGGGGGTTGGTGCTAAATTATGACCCCCGTTTCAGGAGCGACCTTAATATGAGCGACCCCCGTTTTGATGTAGTGGGCATCGGCAACGCTATTGTTGATGTTCTGTCCCATGCCGATGATGCGTTTATTGAACGCCACGGTATGAACAAGGGCACCATGGCGCTTATTGATGCCGATATGGCCGACAAGCTTTATAGCGACATGGCATCGGGCATCGAATGTTCCGGTGGCTCGGTCGCCAATACCATCGCGGCCATTGCCAGCCTTGGCGGGCAGGGCGCATATATCGGCAAGGTCAAAGACGACGAATTAGGAAAAGTTTTCAGCCATGACATGAAAGCAATCGGTGTTCACTTTGCAACCAATGCCGCCAGCGAAGGCCCATCAACCGCACGCTGTCTTATTAATGTAACGCCCGATGCCGAACGCACCATGAGCACATATCTCGGTGCCTGTGTTGAGCTGGGCCCGGCCGATGTTGACCCATCGATCATTTCTGATGCCAAGGTCACATATTTAGAAGGCTATCTCTGGGACAAAGACGAAGCCAAGGCCGCATTCATTGCCGCCGCCGAGGCCGCCCACGCCGCTGGGCGCGAAGTATCGCTTTCGCTTTCCGATCCGTTCTGCGTTGACCGTCACCGCGAAAGCTTTCTCGAGCTGGTTGAAGGTCACATTGATATTTTGTTCGCCAACGAAGATGAAATCATGTCGCTTTATCAGGTCGACAGTTTCGATGCTGCCCTGCAATATGTTCGCGGCCATTGTAAAATTGCCGCCCTTACCCGCTCGGCCAAAGGTTCGGTTATATTAAAAGGCGATGAAGTCCACATGGTTGATGCCGAAACCGTGGCCAAGGTTGTTGATACAACCGGGGCCGGTGATGCCTATGCTGCCGGTTTCTTGTTTGGTTATACCAGCGGTGGACACGATGATT
>DAOWFT010000137.1 GCA_030637845.1 Thalassospiraceae bacterium | reverse complement strand
GGAATAACCGTTGGTGAGGGTGCGCGCATCGGTGCCAACGCAGTTGTTACCAAAGATGTCCCCCCGGGCGTAACCGCGGTTGGCATTCCCGCACGCATTGTTATGCCGCGCGACAAAGAACACGCAAAAGATTTTGCCCCCTATGGCACGCCTTCGGATGGTTGCCCCGATCCAATGCTTAAAACCATTGAAAACCTGCGCAGCCAGATATCTTCGCTCATGGGCAGGATAGATGAGCTAGAGGGTGAACTGGCAACGGTCGAAGACGTAATGGATATAAATACAGATAAAAAAAGCACCACTGATAACAATAAAAAAGTTTCAACAAAAAAATAAAACTGTTTAGGAGAAAAATTGTGAAACTTAGCACAAAAGGACGTTACGCAGTAATGGCTATGGCTGATCTTGGAACCAATTCCAGCGGATCGCCGGTATCGCTTGCCGACATTGCCGAACGTCAGGAAATTTCACTTTCATATCTTGAACAGCTTTTCGGCAAGTTGCGCAAGGCAGGCATTGTAAAAAGTGTTCGCGGCCCCGGCGGCGGATATTTGATGGCCCGTGAAAATGGCCGCATACGTATTTCAGATATAGTTCTGGCGGTGGATGAGCCGTTAACCGCGACTCGTTGCAGCAATAACAGCAGCGAAGGCTGCCGTAGCGACAAGAGCAGATGCCTTACCCATGATTTGTGGCAAGCCCTTAGCCATCAAATATATCTGTACCTTAATTCCATAACCCTTGAAGACGTTTGCGAAGGAAACATCCCCGGATCACGCCCCGGTGTATTTCCCGAAGATGATTCCGCAACGTTTGCTGCCGAATAATAACCTAATAATAGCCAAATAATGGCCAAATAATAGAATGAACCAGATGATATACATGGATTATAACGCGACTGCGCCGGTATTGCCGGCGGCCAAGAAAGCCGTCATGGACGCGCTTGACCTTGTCGGTAATCCATCATCGGTTCATAAGCTTGGTCGTCAGGCTCACCGCTTGGTCGAAGATTCCAGAAATGCGGTTATGGCTCTGGTCGGCGCGCCGGAAGGATCACGTATTATATTTACATCGGGCGGAACCGAGGCAAACGCCCTCAGCTTGTTAGGCTGTGGCCGGACGCGCATTATCGCCAGTGCTGTGGAGCATCCGGCGGTGCGCAGCGTTAATAAAAAAGTTGAATTTATTGCAGTTGATGAAAACGGTGTAATCGATCTTTCAAAGCTTGAAGCGGCCCTTGGTAATGATGCCGACAATACGATTGTTTCGGTAATGCTGGCCAATAACGAGACCGGGATTATTCAGCCGTTAAGGGAAATAACAAAAATCGCCCACAAGGCAGGGGCCTTGGTTCATAGCGATGTTGTGCAGGCGGCCGGTAAAATAGAAATCGATTTTGCCGATCTGGGCGTTGATTATATGTCCATATCGGCACACAAGTTTGGCGGCCCCAAAGGTATCGGCGCGCTTATTACAAAAGCCGGTAACCCATTGAAGGCCCTTGTTTCCGGTGGCGGGCAGGAAAAAGGCCTACGCGGTGGAACCGAAAATGTTTCCGGTATTGCCGGTATGGCTGCGGCTGCTAATGCCTCGCTCGACATAATTAAAAATGAGGCAGATAGGCTTGCCGCCCTGCGGGATAATTTGGAAAAGCAAATCAGGGAAATTGAGCCCGCCGCCCGGGTAATTGGCGCAGGTGCCAAACGTTTGCCCAATACATCTTTTATTGTGATGCCGGGGGTTTTGGCCGAGACCCAGATAGCCGGGTTTGACCTTGCCGGTATTTGTGTTTCCGCTGGTTCGGCGTGCGCTTCGGGCAAGATAAAGCAAAGCCCGGTGCTGGCCGCCATGAATGTGGCCGAAGATGAAGGCGCTAGCGGGATAAGGGTAAGTCTTGGCCACAATAACACCCAAGACGATGTGAACGGGTTTGTCGCTGTCTGGGATGAAATAAGAACGCGGGCAATAAACGCAAACGCCGCTTAGATAGCTTGCACTTATGTAATGTAAGCACCATTTAAAATACAGAGATATTAAAAATAAAACGGGTAACGAAAAAATGACAACAAACACTAAAGCCAGGTGGAGCCAGAGCGCGCCGCTCTATCTTGATTATCAGGCCACCACGCCAACAGATCCGCGCGTGGTTGATGCCATGATGCCGTATTGGACTGACAAGTTCGGCAACCCGCATTCGCGCAACCATCATTTCGGCTGGGAAGCCGAGGACGCGGTTGAAAAAGCCCGCGAACAGATGGCGGAACTTATTGGTGCCAGCGCAAAGGAAATAATTTTTACTTCCGGCGCAACCGAATCAAACAACTTGGCGATAAAGGGTATCGCGCGTTTTTACGGTGATCGTAAAAACCACATCATTACCTGTGTTACCGAACACAAATGCGTGCTGGAAGCCTGTCGCTATCTTGAACAAGACGGGTTTGATGTAACCTATCTGCATGTAAAGGAAAACGGACTTATTGATCTGGATGATCTTAAGTCGGCAATTACCGATAAAACGGCAATGGTTTCCATCATGGCGGTCAATAATGAAATCGGGGTTATTCAGCCGTTAAAGGAAATAGGCGCAATCTGTCGCCAACGTGGCGTATTTTTTCATACCGATGCGGCGCAGGCAGTTGGCAAAATACCCCTTGATGTAAATGAAATGAACATCGATTTGATGAGTGTTTCCGGACATAAATTTTACGGCCCCATGGGCATCGGCGCGCTTTTCGTGCGCAGGAAACCGCGGGTTAGGTTGGTCCCCCTTATTCATGGCGGCGGACAGGAACGCGGTATGCGCTCAGGCACATTGCCTACTCCGTTGGTGGCAGGGTTTGGCGTTGCTTGTGAAATTGCATCCAAGGAAATGTCGGCTGAGGCCGAACGTCTGCATGGCCTGCGCCAAAGAATGCTGGATGGCTTGCAGGCACGCCTGCCGGAAATATTTGTTAATGGCGATCTTGAAAATCGCATTCCCGGAAACCTTAACATCAGCTTTGCCTACGTCGAAGGCGAGGGCCTAATGATGGGTATCAAGGAATTAGCGGTGTCATCCGGTTCGGCCTGTACCTCTGCATCGCTGGAACCCAGCTATGTTTTGCGCGCCCTCGGCGTAGAAGAAGAAATGGCACACACATCATTGCGTTTGGGCATTGGTCGTTTTACCACCAGCGATGAAGTCGATTATGCGGTTGGGCGAATTGCCGATGAGGTAATCCGCCTGCGTGAAATGAGTCCGCTTTGGGACATGGCCCAAGCCGGAATTGATATCAAATCCATCAAATGGGCAGAGCATTAATAGCTATAACTAACAACTGGCGAACGGCCCCGCTACAAGAAGGCCGATAAAGGAGAACTAAAATGGCATACAGCAAGGAATTAATTGATCACTACGAAAATCCGCGCAATGTCGGCTCAATGAGCGAAGACGAAAGCAACATCGGTACCGGATTGGTTGGCGCGCCTGCGTGCGGCGACGTGATGAAGTTGCAAATCAAGGTAAGCGCCGATGGAATTATCGAAGATGCCAAGTTCAAGACATTTGGCTGTGGTTCAGCTATTGCTTCTTCATCTTTGGTAACCGAATGGGTCAAGGACAAAACACTTGACGAGGCGGCAACCATTAAAAACACCGATATTGCCGAAGAACTTGCGCTGCCGCCGGTTAAAATCCACTGCTCGGTTTTGGCCGAAGATGCGATTAAGGCTGCGGTAAGCGATTACAAAGAAAAAACAGGCAAAAAAAGCTCAGATAACAAAGATAAGGCGGCCGCCGAATAACAACCTAACTTAACGCTGCAATTTCAGGAAACAGCAAAAGATGAACCAGATGAGCACACTACCGAGCCCCATTGAACTGACGCCCGCTGCTATTTCGCAAGTGCGCGCGTTGCTGGAAAGTCGTGGCAAACCATCGCTTGGCATACGTATAAGTGTGCGCACCAAGGGCTGCTCCGGCATGTCATATACCATTGAATTTGCCGATGAAAAGGGCGATTTCGACGAAGAGGTAAAGGTCGATGACATAACCGTGCTTATCGACCCCAAGGCGACCATGTTCATTCTTGGCACCGAAATGGATTACGTTGAAGATAAGCTTGAATCAGGTTTTGTTTTTAATAATCCAAATGAAAAAGGGCGCTGCGGTTGCGGTGAATCATTCCACGTCTAATGAACGTCACGCCAGACATATCAAAACAGGTCGTTCCCTGCTGGTCATGCCATGGCCCGTTGCAGGCCGGCAGCGCATTTTGTTCAACTTGTAATGCGGTTCAACCGCCAGCCGGGGTTGATCATTTTGTCCGTTTGGGCATGGCGGTTGATTTTGATGTTGATATATCCGCGCTCGACGGTATTTATTTTGAATTACAGCGCACACTGCACCCCGACCGTTTTGCCACCTCCACGGCAAAAGAAAAGGCATATTCTCAAGCCCAGGCTACTGCCATAAACGATGCCTATGAAACAATAAAAGATCCATTGAAAAGGGCTGATTACATCATCAACATAAAGGGCGTGAACGTAATGCCCGATGGCTGCAATCTGGTTAATGACCCTTCTATTTTGATGGAAGCAATGGAGGTTCGGGAAAAACTGGCGGCTGCGGAAAATATTTCCGATGTAGATGCAGTTGCTAATCAAGCCCGCGAAGAAATGAAAGACATAGTCGCGGGCATTTCGCTTGCGTTCAGGGGCGACGACATTGAAGGCGCATGCCAGCTAACAACCCGGCTTAAGTATCTGACAAAACTATTGGACGAGGTGCGCCAGCGTCGCACCCAGGTTGTATGATGGCCACATTATTACAAATCCACGAACCGGGTGAAACGCCCCAGCCACACGAAAGCAAAAGCGAGCTGGCAATCGGTATTGATTTAGGTACAACCAATTCGGTTGTTGCCGTTTCCAGAGATAACAAACCGGACGTATTAAAAGGCGATGATGGAACGGCACTTGTCCCATCCATTGTTGCCTATGCCCCCGATGGCTCGGCCATTGTTGGGGTCTTGGCCAAGGGCCTTTTGCTTTCGCGCCCGGGAGCGGTGGTCAGTTCTATTAAACGTCTGATGGGCCGTGGCGTGGAAGATATAAAATCCCTAGCCGGGCAATTACCTTATGAGATTGAAAATGAAAATACACAAGGCATGGTTCGTCTCAGGGTGCAGGGAAACAGCCTGACCCCGGTTGAGATTTCTGCCGATATTTTAAAAGCCTTAAAAGAGCGCGCCGATGAAAACCTTGGTGAGAGTGTGACCAAGGCGGTTATTACCGTTCCCGCATATTTTGACGATGCCGGGCGGGTCGCAACCAAGGATGCGGCAAGGCTGGCCGGGCTTGAGGTTTTGCGTTTGGTCGCCGAGCCGACAGCAGCGGCTCTTGCCTATGGTCTTGATGCCGGGGCCGAGGGGCTTTATGCGGTGTTTGACCTTGGCGGTGGTACCTTTGATGTATCGCTGCTTCGTATGCAAAAAGGCGTGTTTCAGGTGTTGGCAACCGGCGGTGACGCGGCCCTGGGTGGTGATGATTTTGACCACGCCGTTGCCGAATATTTTCTTGGCCAGCGCACTGAAAAATTGCATGAAAAAAGCTTTTCTGCCGATGAAGCAAAAGTGGCCCTGATGACCGCGCGCATAGCCAAGGAATGCCTGACGAGCGAAGAAAGCGGTGAATGGGTAATCGAAGCAGGCGGCGAAACATCCCGCCACAGCCTTAGCCGTGATGAACTGGAGCAACTAATCGGCCCGATGGTGGGTAAGGCAATTAAAATATGTTCCAATGTTCTTGATGATGGCGGTGTGAGCACCGATGAAATCAAAGGGGTTGTTCTGGTTGGCGGCTCGACCCGCGTCCCATTGGTAAGAAAACGTGTTGGCGAATTTTTTGGCCGTGAACCGCTGGCAGATATCGATCCCGACGAGGTGGTCGCAATTGGCGCCGCCTTGCAGGCAGAGGCCCTGACCCAAGGTTCCGATACATTATTGTTAGATGTTATTCCCCTGTCATTGGGGCTGGAAACCATGGGTGGTCTGGTTGAAAAGGTTGTGCACCGAAACACAACCATACCCGTTGCCAAGGCCCAGGAATTTACCACCTTTCAGGACGGGCAAACCGCCATGTCGATCCATGTTGTTCAGGGCGAACGTGAAATGGTTGATCAAAACCGTTCGCTGGCGCGGTTTAACCTCACCGGCATACCGCCGATGACGGCAGGTGCGGCCAGAATACGGGTTACCTTTCAGGTCGATGCCGATGGTTTGCTGACGGTTAGCGCTAATGAGGACAGCACCGGAATTGAAAGTCAGGTTGAGGTCAAGCCGTCATATGGATTGTCCGATGAAGAAATGGCGACAATGCTGCGCGCATCCATGGAGCACGCCAAAGACGATATGGAATTAAGGCTCCTGACCGAAGCCCGGGTTGAGGCCGAGCGCGCCATGAACGCGGTGGAAGCCGCGTTAAAGGCAGATTGCTCGCTTTTGGATGAAGGCGAAAGGGCCGCCATTGGCCGCCAAATAGATGTGGTTATGGCGGCGTGTCGCGGGTCTGAGCGCGATTTGATAAATGCTGAGGCCGAAAATCTTGACACCGTTACCCGTCCCTTTGCCGAAAAGCGCATGGACAAGGGCATTAATGATGCGCTCAAGGGGGCCCCGGTGAGCAAGCTGGAAAGCAAGGCCGATTAACCGCCGCTAAACCCATGGCCCTTGCATCACGGCAAAATGGGCTGTAATTAAACAATTAATTTTGCAACGACCAATTATCACCAAGCAGGAGCTACTTCCAGATGCCAAAAATTACCTTTATCGATTCCGACGGAAACGCCAAGGAAGTAGATGCCCCGGTTGGACTTTCGGTTCTTGAAATTGCCCACAAACATGGGTTTGATCTCGAGGGTGCGTGTGAAGGATCGCTTGCTTGTTCAACCTGCCATGTGGTTGTTGATAGCGAATGGTTTGATAAACTGGATGAAGCCACGGAAGAAGAGGAAGATATGCTCGACCTTGCCTTTGGTCTTACCCATACCTCGCGCCTTGGTTGCCAGATTAAAATTACCGAAGAACTGGATGGGTTAAAGGTTACCTTGCCGTCCGGCACCCGCAATATGCTGGTTGATTAGGCTGGTTGATTAAGTTGATTAATATGGCTGGCGGTTAAAAAAACCTAATCATCGTCATCGTCATCGTAATCGCCGTTACCGGACCAGCCGCCCTGTGATGTGATGCTTGTGCCGCCGCCCGGCAACCCGCCGCCGCCCTGGCTGATTAGCCCCAGAGCAAAAATGGCCGCGATTAGGCATACAACAATAAATGCAAAAAACAGCGCCCTGGCGCCCCGATTAGCGTTTTGCTGCATATTTATAAATATCCTTTGAGTGGTGACGGTTCTGCCCAATTGTGGACAAATCCCTTGAGAAGGAATATAGCCTGTTCAGTCTTTTGATTGGAATAAGTTTGATGCTTAGCACCGTTGGCACCACAAATATTATAGTTCTGGGATGGTTCGCATTTTGCTGGGTCGGATATACCCTTTATGCCGACAATACCAGCAAGGGCCGCCGTACCCTGCTTTCTGTCATGCGCGACAAGCGCGAATTGTGGATGCAGCGTATGCTGGAGCGTGAAAACCGTATGGTTGACGCAAACATCATGGCCAGCCTGATGCGCAGTGTTTCGCTTTTTGCATCAACCACCATATTTATTCTGGCCGGTCTTCTTGCGGTGCTTGGTTCAGCCGACAAGGCGCAGGCGCTTTTGCAGGAAATACCGTTCGCAGTTTTCAATACATCGACCCAGTGGGAAATAAAAATCCTGCTTTTGTTGATTATTTTTGTTTATTCATTTTTCAAATTTGCTTGGGCTTTGCGCCAGTTCAATTATGCCATTGTCCTGTTGGGTGCGGCTCCGCCGGTAGAAGAAGCAAAAACTAGCAATGCAAATGAATTTGCCGCCGCCAATGCCAGTGTTATTACTCTTGCGGTGCTTAACTTTAACCGTGGCCTCAGGGCCTATTACTTCGGTCTGGCGGTGCTTAGCTGGTTTATCCACCCGGTTTTATTTGCCCTTGCGACCCTTTGGGTGGTGGCCGTTCTTTATCGCCGTGAATTCATGTCCAAAACTCTGGACTGCCTTTCAAATGTTCCTGTACCGGGTGACTTTGAAAAAAAGTAAGGGTTGTCTCCCGCTATGGGCCAACTATATATGCTTGATGGAACTTGAAATCCCACTTTCTGCAACAAAAAAACACCCGTCCGAAACTCGGGTGGTTGTCGCCATGTCGGGCGGGGTAGACTCGTCCGTTGCCGCAGCCTTGCTGAAGGAAAAGGGTTTTGACGTTATTGGCATCACCATGCAGCTTTACGATCACGGTGCGGCCATAGAAAAACCCGGAACCTGCTGTGCCGGACGCGATATTCTTGATGCCCGGCGTGTGGCCGATGCATTGGATATTCCCCATTATGTGATGGATTTTGAATCTCGTTTTCGCGAAACGGTTATGGAACCGTTTGCCGCAAGCTACCTTGGCGGTGAAACGCCCATTCCTTGCGTGGCCTGCAACGACACCATCAAGTTTTCAGACCTTCTTTCCCGCGCCCGCGAGCTGGGGGCGGACGCGCTTGTAACCGGGCATTACGTTCGCCGTGGCGATGGCGATAGCGGCGCGCACCTGCTTAAAGGTGCCGATGATGGCCGTGATCAAAGCTATTTTTTGTTCTCAACCCCTAGGACTGCGCTGGCGCAATTATGGTTTCCGCTAGGCGCCGCCAACAAGGATGAAACCCGGGCCGAAGCAGCCCGCCTTGGCCTGCCGGTGGCGAGCAAGCCCGATAGTCAGGATATATGTTTCGTTCCCGAAGGGCGCTATCTCGACGTGATTGAAAAATTAAAGCCCGGTTCTGAGCGACCCGGCGATATTGTTGATATGGATGGTAACGTGTTGGGCCGCCATGACGGAATAACAGGATTTACCGTCGGCCAGAGAAAAGGCATCGGCATAGCCGCACCCGATCCGCTTTACGTTATTTCGCTAGACGCTGAAAATGCTCAGGTTAAGGTCGGGCCAAAAGATGCATTGCTAAAAAGCAGCCTAACCATACGTAATGTTAACTGGTTAGGCGATGGCAAGGCCATGCCCGAAGGCGGGTTTGATTGCACGGTCAAGCTGCGCTCGGCCCAACCGGCCCTAGGGGCCCACGTATCGCCGTTGGCAAACGGGCGGGCAGAGGTTGCATTGGCCGAGCCATTTGCAGGCGTTGCCCCGGGGCAGGCCTGCGTCTTTTATTCTGGCGATCGCATGCTCGGTGGCGGTTGGATAGAATAACCGTAATCGGTTATAGAAAAAAATTACCCGTTTTTTCAAATAGTTACTTATTTTCAAGCCTGAACCCAAGTTACTGCAAGTGACTATGAGTGAGTAATATGGTATTATCCTCGCCTGTTCGGGAATGCTCCCGGACGGGTCATATATATATCGGTATTTTGAAAGGAGGCTTAAAATGCAACCTTATATTCCGGAATATACATCCTACCTCAAAGGTGCCCCATTACGTAAACATTGGCCATTGGTCATGCTGTTTCCAGTTGGCATTACCGCAGCAATCGCTGCCGTTGCCTTTATCGTAATGGTTATTGGAATGTCATTTATGTGACAAGAGGCATACATAATCGAATAAAACTAACCCCTTCATCCCCCCTTGAAGGGGTTTTTTGTTTGCCCATCTGTCTATGAGCCTATGTGGGCTTTAGCCCAAGCTCCGCCAGCCCATCGCCAAGTTCGCCACTTTGCACCAGCGTTTCCATTGCCCGGTCAGCATCTTGTTGACGTTGCCACATGGATGAATAATGACCGCCAAGGGCCAGCAATTCGTTGTGGGTACCGCGCTCCTGCACGCAGCCATCGCCCAAAACCAGTATTTCGTCGGCGTCAATTACGGTTGAAAGACGGTGTGCCACCACCAGCGTTGTATGGCCCGCCGAAACCTCGCGCAGCGATTTTTGGATTTCTTTTTCGGTGTGGGTATCCAATGCCGATGTGGCTTCGTCAAACACCAAAATGTTCGGGCGTTTTAAAATCGTCCGGGCAATGGCAACGCGCTGTTTTTCACCACCGGAAAGTTTAAGCCCACGCTCGCCGACCACGCTTTGATAGCCGTCGGGCAGGCTCATTACAAAATCATGTATTTGGGCAAGGCGGGCGGCTTGTTCTACCTCTGCCGGACTGGCGTTGGTTCTGCCGTAAGCTATGTTGTAATATATTGTGTCGTTAAACAGCACTGTGTCTTGTGGAACAATGCCGATAGCACCGCGAAGCGAGCTTTGCGACACGTCACGAATGTCCTGACCATCTATTTCAATTTTACCATTGGTGGCGTCATAAAACCTGAACAGCAAGCGCGAAAGAGTTGATTTTCCGGCGCCACTGGCACCGACCACCGCAACCGTATTGCCGGCGGGTATGGTAAATGAAACCCCATCCAGCACTTTCCTGCGAGGGTCATAGGCAAAAGAAACATCATCAAACACAACCTTGCCACCAGTTATATTAATGTCTGGCGCCGATGGCTTGTCGGTAACTTCCTCTTCCTCGCTCAACAGCGAAAACATTGCCTCCATATCGGTTAGGGAATGTTTGATTTCACGGTAAACAGAACCAAGAAAATTCAATGGTAAATAAAGCTGCAACAAGAATGTATTGACCAACACAAAATCACCAATGGTCATGGTTCCGTCCGATACGCCCTTGGCCGCCATTAGCATTACCAGCGTAACACCAATTGCTATTATCGCACCCTGTCCGGTATTTAATATTGATAGCGATGTTTTGCTTTTTACCGCCGCTTCTTCGTATGAAACCAGAGCTTGATTAAATCTTTTGGCTTCGTGCTCTTCATTGCCAAAATATTTTACCGTTTCGTAATTAAGCAATGAATCAATCGCTTTGGTGTGAGCCTTTGAATCGTTTTCATTCATCTGGCGGCGGAAACGGTTACGCCATTCGGTTATTAGAACCGTCCAGGTGACATAAACCGCGATAGTCAGCATGGTAACAATGGCAAACCCTGCATCAAGCATCCCCCACAACAACGCCGCCACCATAATTATTTCCAGCAGTGTTGGCGCCACGTTGAAAAGAACAATGCGAATTACAAATTCAATTCCCCGCGTTCCCCGTTCAATTGCCCTGGATAGTCCGCCGGTTTGACGATCAAGATGAAACCTGAGTGAGAGTTTATGCAGATGCTCAAACGTTCTAAGGGCTGCCTCGCGAACCGCATTTTCGCCCACGCGAGCAAATATTGCGCCCTGTAATTCCCGAAATAAAAGCGAAATTATTCTGGCTGCGCCATAGGCCAGTAAAAGCAATATCGGCACGCCGGCCCAACTGTTAATGGCCAGCGCCGCTTCATCGCTGGGTAGGGAAAGTTTGTCCACGGTATATTTAAGTATTACCGGCACCAAAACCGTCATTACCTTGGCGCCTGCCAGCAGAACCATGGAAATAATAACGCGAAGGCGAAGGTCGCCCCGACCCTCTGGCCATAAATAGGGCAAAAGAGTTTTGACGGTTTTAAAATCGCCGGGGCGGGCGTCTGCGGGTGGTGGTGGTTGGCTATTGGGGCGCATTAAATCAGACTCACATCCGGCATCAGGTTGGCGAGATTAGCTAATATAGTGCATATGGGATTTTTGTGGATGGTTTAAAAGTATTTGATCAAATGCCGGTGCCGAGGTTAAACGGCCTCAGCCTTTTCAGCGTCAAGCCGGTCGGTCATGGCAAGTATTGCCTCAACCGCTAAACGGGCGCGAGTGTGAACGTTTTCTGCTTCTTGTGGTATATCGCAGTTAAGTTCAGACAGTGAGACCTTGGCTATTTCTGCCTGCCTGCGTATCAAGAGCATATCATTATTATTCATCACTGTTCTCCAACGGTGTTTTTTTAATTATATTGCGAAAAAACCCAACAGTGGAAAGCATTGCTTTGTGTATATTATTGATATGAGCTAAATAATTGAAATTGCTGGGAAATTACCAAATTATTTATGGCAGACGAAACTGCTCACACCCGTTGGTTGGGTGCAAAAACACTCATCTACCAAGCGAATCGGATCATTTATTATGCGGTGCGATGGATAATGTGATAGCCGAACGCAGTTTCAACAACGTCGGTGGTTTCATCAATATCAAGAGCGAACGCGGCGTCTTCAAACTTTTTAACCATTTGGTTGCGACCAAAGGTTCCAAGGTCGCCCCCTTTTTCGCCCGATGGGCAATCAGAATGTTTTTCTGCCAATTCGGCAAAATCGGCACCATCATCAAGCTGTGATTTTAGATCATCAATCAAGGTCTTGGCGTCATCTTTCGATCTGTCCGAGCTGGAGCGCATGGACCCTTCGTACATCAACAAAATATGGGAACAGCCTATGGAATCTGGCATTTTTATTCTCCTATTTGGCATTATAAACGCAGGCATCTTTGCCGCTTTGGGACAAACTACACCAGAAACAGTCTAATGGAAGGGAAAAGCTGGAAAAATTATGAAAGAAAGCAAAATGACCCTAATCTTTATTTCTAGTGGGCTGAATTAAAAAAAAGGGGGCAGTATGGCTGAATATATTTTGGCACTGGATCAGGGAACGACATCAAGCCGGGCGGTCTTGTTCGGCCCGGATATGACCGTTTTAAATATTTGCCAAGAAGAGATAGCCCAGCACTTCCCAGCCGATGGTTGGGTTGAGCATGATCCTGCTGAAATACTTGCAACCACAATTTCCACCGCCCGAAATGCGCTGGGTGCAATTAATGTCGAGCCCTCGCATATAGCCGCCATCGGTATTACCAATCAGCGCGAAACCACCGTGGTCTGGGATCGGGAAAGCGCCAAGCCCATCAATAACGCCATTGTCTGGCAGGACAGACGTACCGCAGATACCTGCGCCAGATTAAAACGTGAAGGTCATGAAAAAACCATCGTAAACAAAACCGGGCTTTTGCTCGATCCTTATTTCAGTGCAGGTAAAATAGCATGGATACTGGATAACGTAAGCGGTGCGCGCAAACGCGCCGAGGCTGGAAAATTACTGTTTGGCACGATTGACAGCTGGCTGATCTGGAATCTTACCGGCGGCAGGGTTCACGCCACTGACGCTACCAATGCATCAAGAACCAGCCTTTATAACATCCATCAGGGTTGTTGGGATAAAGAGCTATTACAAATATTCAATGTGCCGGAAAGCATGCTTCCAGAGGTCAAGGATTGCGCCGATGATTTTGGTGTTACCGCGCCATCAATATTTGGCGCAGAAATCCCCATTAGGGGTGTGGCCGGCGATCAACAAGCGGCAACGGTGGGCCAAGCCTGTTTTAAGCCGGGCATGATGAAATCCACCTATGGAACCGGATGTTTCATGGTTTTAAATACCGGGGACAAACCTGTTTTATCAAATAATCGTCTGTTAACCACCATTGCCTATCAGATTGACGGTAAGGCAACTTACGCCCTTGAGGGATCAATTTTTATAGCCGGGGCCGCGGTACAGTGGATGCGCGATGGTTTGGGAATAATAGATAACGCGGCCCAATCGGAGCGCTTTGCCGAAATGGCCGATGATGCACAATCGGTTTATCTGGTTCCTGCCTTTACCGGGCTCGGCGCACCGCACTGGGATGCAAATGCCCGTGGTGCTATTTATGGTATAACGCGGGCCACCGGGCCCTATGAAATTGCCCGCGCCGCGCTGCAAAGCGTTGGCTATCAGACCCGCGATCTTATGGCGGCCATGAAAAAGGATTGGCTAGAAATTAATGATGTTGAGCAATCGGTGCTTAGGGTTGATGGCGGTATGACGGCCTCAAATTGGACCATGCAATTTTTGGCGGACATTATTGATATCCCGGTTGACCGTCCAAAGATTCTGGAAACAACAGCATTGGGAGTTGCCTATCTGGCAGGTATGAGTGTGGGTGTTTATTCAGGCTTTGATGATTTTGCCGCCTCCTGGAATGCGGAAAAAAGGTTTGAGCCTGCGATGAGCCGTGAAAAGCGAGAAAGCTTATATTCCGGCTGGCAGACGGCAATTGGCCGAACGACAAGCACTTAAGTTGCCCCGTTTATTCCCATTCAATGGTTCCCGGTGGCTTGGACGTTATGTCATAAACCACACGGTTAATGCCGGGTACTTCGTTAATGATACGATTTGAAAGACGGGCAAGAAATTCCATATCAAAGTGATAAAAATCTGCCGTCATGCCGTCGGTGCTGGTTACCGCACGTACCGCACAAACAAAATCATAAGTTCTGGCATCGCCCATTACACCAACGGTTTGCACCGGCAGCAACACCGCAAAGGCCTGCCAGATAATATCATAAAGTCCGGCGGTCCTAATTTCTTCTAGATATACCGCATCGGCGTTGCGCAGGATTTCCAGTTTTTCCCGAGTAACCCCGCCGGGTAAACGAATGGCAAGCCCGGGGCCGGGGAACGGATGGCGCCCGACAAAGTTTTCCGGCAGGCCTAATTCATGGCCCAGTACGCGAACCTCGTCCTTGAACAATTCGCGTAGCGGTTCCACCAGTTTCATATTCATGCGTTCGGGCAGGCCGCCAACATTGTGGTGAGATTTAATGGTGACACTGGGGCCGCCGATAAATGAAACGCTTTCGATAACATCGGGGTAAAGGGTTCCCTGGGCCAGAAAATCCGCCCCGCCGATATTTTTTGCTTCTTCTTCAAACACATCAATAAAGGTTGCGCCAATAATCTTGCGTTTCTTTTCTGGATCGGAAACACCTTCAAGCCGGTCAATAAATAAATCAGATGCATCACGATGCACCAGTTTAATTTTATAATTATCGCGGAACATGGAGACGACTTCATCGGCTTCGTTTTTGCGCATCATTCCGGTATCGACAAACACACAAGTTAACTGATCACCAATGGCTTCGTGCAGCAACACCGCCACGACCGAGCTATCAACTCCGCCGGACAGTCCGCATATGACTTTGCCGCTTCCCACTTGTTCACGGACTTTTGCAATTTCTTCGTCCTTAAACGATTGCATGGTCCAGTCGCCAGAACAGCCACAGACCCGGTGGGTAAAGTTTTTAATCAGCTGGGCCCCGTGCGGGGTATGGACTACTTCGGGGTGGAACTGTAGGCCATAAAATTTCTTTTCATCATTGGCTATGGCGGCAAAGGGTGATCCATCGGAAATCGCAACAGCGCGAAAGCCATCGGGAATGGCATCGATTTTATCGCCGTGGCTCATCCAAACTTGTTCTTTGGAACCGACTTTCCAGACCCCGTGAAACAATTCACAATCATCGGTAATTTCGACGAAGGCACGGCCAAATTCCCGGTGGCTGGATTCCTCGACCTTGCCGCCCAGCTGGGCGCACATGGTTTGTTCGCCGTAACATATTCCCAATATCGGCAGGCCCATATCAAATAGCTCATCCGGTGCCCGTGGGGTGTCAGATGCGGTAACGCTGGCCGGTCCGCCGGACAGGATTACGCCACGGGGGTTGAACTGGCGGATGGTTTCCATGGTAACGCTGTTAAACGGCTGAATTTCCGAATAAATGCCGGATTCTCGAACCCGGCGCGCAATAAGCTGGGTTACCTGGGAGCCGAAATCTATAATCAGGATGCGTTCATGCATGGGAGGGAATCCATATAGTCCAAAGGAGGGGCAATTGAATTGGCCCGGAACTTAACCCAAAGCCCCGGCTGCTTCCAGTACAAAGGCTACCTCAGGCGCGTTTTTAAAGCATTCGCACCAGCGTCAGCCCGGCCAACCCCAGCAACACGCCAAAGGTCAGCACCATGCCCAATTGGCGAAATATGGTTGTGCCTCGGGAATTAAGGCCCGGCGCATGGCAAAGCCTGCCCACCAGCATGGCGCTACCAAATCCATGCAGCACCACAGCGCTTTCGCCGTTTAATTCCAGCAGAACTAGCAAGATTAGAGCTATGGGCACGTATTCGGTGAAATTGCCGTGGGCGCGGATGGCTTTAAGCATTTCCTGGTTGCCGCCATCGCCCAGTGATACCCGGTGCTTGTAGCGCATTTTTATAACGTAGAAAGACAGACCAACCATGATTAGCGCAAAAATTGCGGCATATATTGGCGTAATTAGTAGTTTTTCCAAAATCATTCCCCTCTAAAGGCATGTATTCTGATAGATATAATTGACGCTGGTCAATACGTATTCTGTGTAGATATATGATTGTCTCAAGCGTGTGTGTTCCTATATTTATAGCGCTAAATGACGCAATGGGACGCAATGGGACGCAATGATTGAGACCGTATGAAAAACCAAAACTCCATAAATACAAGCAACCCATTGACGCAGGAATTGCGCGAGCAAGTAAGGCAAGCCTGCCTCGAAGTTCTTCATAAAAACGCAAGACCCACCCTTGTGGTTAACGTGCTCGTTTCTGTCGTGGCGGCAATCGTCATTTGGCTTGAGAGCTCCTCCGTACTGGTTTTTTACTGGCTTGGTGTAAATCTGTTGGTTAACGGACTTCGCTTTATTATCGTTTTGATGTTTCCCAAAAGTGGAGCAAAACCATCTGAATATAGGCAGTGGTCCAGATACTATAGCACTGGCGCTGCCGTTGGCGGCGCGGTGTGGGGTGCTGCCGCCATTGCGTTTATGGTCCCGGATATTTATGCGCTTGATGCATTTATCATCATTTGCATTATGGGCATGATTGCGGGTGCGGCGTCGAGTCTGGCCCCGCATTTTCCGACCTTTATCGCATTTTCTGCGCCGGCGTTGCTCCCATTAATTTTTCAATTGGTAACACGTGGCGACTTGATTAATTCAGTTTTGGCGGCGTTGGGGGTGCTTTTTTTTATCGCATTGGTTATTGCTTCCAGAAATTCCAATTTGATTCTTAATACATCCCTAGAAGAAAGATTTAAAAGCAAAGCCCTCGCTCGTGATTTAGAAATAGAGCACGACAAAAACAAAAATAGCGATCGTCGCTTTAAGGGAATTGTTGAAAATGTTGGCGATGCAATTTTTATTCATGATCGCTTCGGAAAAATAATCGAAACCAATCAAAACGCATGTGAAAGCCTTGGCTATAGACGTGATGAGCTGATGGTATTTTCCATGTTAGAAATTGAAGCTGACCACAATGCAGCCGAGCTTCATCGGGTATGGGATATGGGCATCACTAATCCATCAAAATTTCCCATGACCATGGAGGGTGTGCATAGGCGTAAAAGCGGATCCATGTTCCCCGTTGAGGTGCGCATCAGCTTGCTGCCCACGGAAGGGGACATTCTGTATGTCGCCAGTGTTCGTGATATTTCTGAACGCAAGGAAGCGGAGGAATTGGCAAGCCACAACGCCGCCAACCTTTCCAATGCCCAGCGCATAGCCCAGCTCGGAAGTTATGAATGGAATATCGCAACCAATGAACTGTTCTGGTCGGATGAACATTTTAGAATATGGGAACTGGAGCCACAATCAATCACGCCAAGTTTCGATTTGTTTATGGAAAGAATACATCCGGAAGACAAAGAAAAAGCCCAAGCCGCGGTTAAATATTCATTAGATACCGGCAATGCGTTGGATATAAATTATAGACTGCTCATGGATGATGGCAACATAAAATATGTAGAAAGCCTGGGCGAGCCTGAATATGGCGAAAATGGATCACCGCTTCGTATGTCCGGCACCATTCAT
>DAOWFT010000081.1 GCA_030637845.1 Thalassospiraceae bacterium | reverse complement strand
TTTTACGTTTTCCCAATAAATACTTCAAATATATGCCCATAACCTACAGCGGTTTTTTGTTATTTGGGCATTTTGGGTTGATAAACAACGCTCGATAAAAATTATCAACACAAGGTCGTTGATTGTGTTACCTAGTTATATATTATCAATTATGCATATAGTTGATTACTAAAATAAAGATTTCCTGAGGGGGGGATTATGTCCAATTTTGACCTAAAGCTCATTTTACCCGATCTCCATAAAGAGATGGGCGACATTGATTTTGCCATCATGCAACAGTTTGTTGAAGATATGCCTGTTGCCAAGGGCGAGGTAATAATTAACTCCGGCGATGAAATGAATTTTGCGTTTTTCATCATAAAAGGAACGCTCGGCATACATTTGGGCTCTGGCAAATCCGATGGTTCTGAAAGCCTTGAATTAAAATCAGCCACAACCGGAAAATGGATTGGGCAGATGTTTTTTCTTGAACCGGACAAAAGCTCAATAACCGCAACCGCCCTTGAAGATGGTGTTGTCGGTCGCATTAGCGAAGAAGCATTCAACAAGATGTTGTCAGCATATCCGGCTACGGCTGATATGCTGTTGCGTTCGCTCTCGCTTGAATTAAGCAACCGGATGCGCAGGGCGGGAAAACTTTTGTTCAAGCGCTTTTCCTGGGACCAGGTTGAAGGCACCGAAGGCGAAGATGGTGCCCGGCAATGGTTTGCAAAGGTTTATTGCGAAATGAACGGTTTTTCGGGCTAGGGGCCAACACAAATGACAGATATTGAATTTTATAAAAGCGTGTCCGGGCTTTCCGGGTTAAATGATGGGCAACTGGGTGTTCTGGCTGGTCTGGTAAAGGTTGCAAATTATGAAGACGGCCACATCTTTATCGAAGAAGGCCAGTCCGGTGATACCGCGTTTTTGTTGATTGAAGGCGAAGTATCCGTAACCCGCACCAAGGGTACGGAATCTCGGGTTAAGGAAATTAACCGTATGGGGCCAAAGGAAATATTTGGCGTTATCTCGCTCATTGATTCAAAAGAACGCACCGCAACCTGCCGCGCCCGGGGCAAGGTAAAGGTGGCGGAACTTAGCCGGGACACGTTTGAATCCTTGCGCGAACAATCTTCTGATATTGCCCGTCATATCCAGCGCATTATTTCCCGTCAGATATCACGCGATCACAAGTTTTTTTCCAATGAAATTCGTGATGTGATTTTTTCCGGTAACATTTCCGATGCCCTGAAAAATCAAGACGGCATAATAATTACCGATACCTACAAGGGGCCTGACCGCAGGTTTGCCCCCTCGGCTGAATATAGCGGTGACGACAGGCGCACAAAATAAGCCTGCCTAGTGGTCTTGTTTGCATTTTGCGAAAATCCCCGGCCCTTTTCTGATCCACGCGTTAGAGCGAACCGGTGGCCTAAATAGCTACCCTTGGTTGACCACGGGCGTCGCACCTGATATCAGCCCCACACAGTTTTCTCGCACACGTGCGTACACCCCTTAAATAGTTAGCAAAGCCATGTTTGAAATTCATTACCGCAAGGTCATATCAATGAAGGCCGATATTTTGTCTGGCCTAACCGTTGCGTTGGCGTTGGTGCCAGAAGCCGTGGCATTTTCATTTGTTGCCGGTGTTCACCCGCTTTCCGGGCTTTACGCAGCTTTCATGGTTGGGCTGATAACCGCCTCTATTGGCGGCCGGCCGGGCATGATTTCGGGCGCAACCGGGGCCTTGGCCGTGGTGATGGTGTCGTTGGTGGCCGAGCACGGCGTGCAATACCTGTTTGCCACCGTTGTCTTGATGGGGCTGATACAAATTTCGGCGGGAATGCTAAAGCTGGGTAAATACATTCGCATGGTGCCGCATCAGGTAATGCTTGGCTTTGTTAACGGCTTGGCCATAGTTATTTTCTTGGCCCAGATGAGGCAGTTTCAGGTGCCGAGCATGGATGGCGGCTATGAATGGATGCACGGCAGCGCGCTTTATATGATGCTGGGGTTGGTGGGCCTCGCTGTGGCAATAATTATGTTGTTGCCCAAGTTAACCGAAGCGGTCCCCGCCCCATTGGTTGCCATTTTAGTAGTCAGCGCGATAACGCTGGGGTTTGACCTTGATGTGCGCACGGTTGGCGACATGGCATCAATTGCCGGTGGTCTGCCACAGTTTTCCATACCCGCGGTTCCGCTATCGCTGGAAACGCTGATAATAATTTTCCCCTATGCGTTTATTCTGGCAGCCATTGGTTTGATCGAAAGCCTGCTTACGCTCACGGTTATTGACGAAATTACCGATACCCGGGGGAAGGGTAACCGCGAATGTGTCGGTCAGGGTACGGCCAATATTGTTACCGGATTTTTTGGCGGCATGGGCGGTTGCGCCATGATTGGTCAATCTATGATCAACGTTAATTCCGGTGGACGGGGCAGGGCATCGGGCATTTCGGCAGCGTTATTTTTGCTCGGCTTTATATTGTTTGCATCATCCCTGATTGAGATGATCCCCTTGGCGGCCCTTGTTGGCGTAATGATGGTTGTTGTTATTGGCACGTTCGAATGGTCAAGCTTTCGTATTTTAAGCAAGATCCCCAAGTCTGATGCTTTTGTTCTTATTTTGGTTTCCGCTGTAACCGTATTTACCGATCTGGCAATAGCCGTGGTTGTCGGGGTGATTGTTTCGGCCCTTGTTTATGCATGGGGCAATGCAACGCGAATGATGGCAACCACAACTGTCAATGAACAGGGCGGTAAGATATATGAAGTACAAGGCCCATTATTCTTTGGTTCGGTAACAGGATTTAGAGATTTGTTCGATCCTGAAAATGACCCCGATGATGTGGTGGTTGATTTTAAAAACTCGCGGGTGGCCGATCATTCCGGGCTTGAAGCAATTGATACTCTGGCCGAACGTTACCAGCGCCGGGGCAAGCGTTTGCACCTGAGACACCTCAGCCCCGAATGTCGCAAGCTGCTTCACCGGGCCAAGGATTTGGTCGAGGTAAACGTTATAGAAGACCCCAATTATCATATTGCAACGGATGAGCTTGCCTAAATGGCGCTTTATAGGGCGTTTATTTTTTTCAAATGCTCAAGCGTATCTTTGATGGTTTCTTCCGCCCCGTATTTTGGCGCGAACCCCAGTTGGCTACGGGTTTGGCTATCGTCAACCCGCCATTCGCGCCCCTTTATGCTGTTATGTAGTTTGCGAGTATAGGTTTGGGGAAAGCCAAAAGCTTTAGCCGTGACAGCGTTTATCATTGGCACCATCCCGGTCATGAATTCGGGCATTTTCATTAAGGGCAAACCGATGGAGGGGTCATGTTTTCTGGCTGCAATCACATAATCATAAACCTCAGGCGCGCTATGCAATGCAATATAGCGCTCGCCGGATGTTCCCTTTTCATATGCCAAGCGGTGCACGGTGGCAACATCACGAACGTCCACCAGTAATAGGTTTATTTTTGGTGCCCCCATTCTGAGCGCACCCTTGGCAATGGAAAGAACCACATCGGTTGATGGGGTTGAACGGTTAAACCCCGGGCCGAACACCCCGCCGGGAAGCACGCTTACCATATCAAGGTTTAATTCATCGGCCAGTTTCCAGGCATGGCGCTCGCCCATGGTTTTTTCTTTGATATAAGGAACCGAAATATCATCAACCCAGCTTTGCTCGGTCGCGTCGGGCGCGCCCTGTGCCACCGGGGTTATGGTTGCACACGATGATGTAAGCACCACCCGTTTAATGCCGGCATCTGCTGCGGCCCGAAGGGCGTTTTCCATTCCTTCGATACCGGTGGCAATTATTTTTTGCGCCTCAGTTTTATTTTTAGGGGTCATGTCGTAAA
>DAOWFT010000118.1 GCA_030637845.1 Thalassospiraceae bacterium | reverse complement strand
ATGTTTGTTCGTACCTTTGCTTACGAGCCTTTTTCAATTCCATCCGGATCAATGATACCAACTCTTTTGGTTGGCGATTACCTGTTCGTGTCCAAGGCTTCTTATGGATACAGCAAACATTCTTTCCCGTTTAGTATGCCGCTGGTATCGGGGCCGGAGCGGGTGGGTTTTGATGAGCCAAAACGTGGCGATGTTGCGGTGTTTAAGCTGCCATCCGATGGCAGGACGGATTACATCAAACGCTTAATCGGTCTTCCCGGTGATAAGATACAGGTAAAGGGTGGGGTGCTGCATATAAACGGCAAGCCAGTATTTCGCGAACCTGCCGGCATTTATACCTACCGCGATACCTATGGGCGGGTGCATAATTCCAAACTCTATACAGAAATATTGCCGGGCGGTCGCAGGCACATGATAATCGAAGAATCCGATCAGGATTTATCCGACAACACCATCGAATACACCGTTCCCGCCGGACATTATTTTGCCATGGGTGATAACCGCGATAATTCAAAGGACAGTCGCTATCTCGATGCCGTTGGGTTTATCCCGGCTGAAAACCTTGTTGGTCGCGCCGAAGTTTTGGTATTTTCCTATACGGGAAGTTTATGGAAATTCTGGCAATGGGATGAAACCCTCAGAACCGAACGTTTTTTCAAAGGATTGAATTGAGTAATAACATTGAAGATGTATTGGGCTATCGGTTTTCCGATAAAGCGTTGCTTGAAACCGCACTTACACATTCAAGCGCTGCCGGCGCACACATATACTCCAACGAACGGCTAGAATTTCTTGGCGATAGGGTTTTAGGAATTATTATTGCCGATATTCTTTATAGTAGGTTTGAAGATGAAGACGAAGGAAGCCTGGCAAGAAGGTTTTCCGCCCTTACATCACGCGATGCCATAGCCGAAGTTGCGCGCAAACTTGAAATTGAAAAATTTGTTGAAATGTCCCCGGCAGACGCAGCCACCTCTGAAAGGGGGTTGTTAAGCCTGCTTGCCGATACAGTCGAAGCATTATTGGGCGCAATGTTTCTTGATGGTGGTTTGGATGGGGCTGCTAATTTTATTAAATCCCACTGGGAGGAAATGATAGAGGCAAATATCAATCCGCCCAAGGATGCCAAGACCGAGTTACAGGAATGGACGCAAGCAAAAGGATTGGGCTTGCCCGAATACGAAATAGTTGAACAATCCGGCCCTGATCACGCGCCGATATTCAGGGTTGAGGTAGAAATTTCAAATTACGGTAGGTATCCCGGCAGTGGAAATTCAAGGCGCAACGCAGAAATGGAAGCGGCCAGAGCATTCCTTGAAACAGTTGAGAAAAATAAATGAACGATAATTCAAAAAAACGTTGCGGGTTTATTGCGGTGCTGGGTGCGCCCAATGTGGGTAAATCAACGCTGGTTAACCGCATGGTCGGGGCCAAGGTTTCCATTGTTTCGCCCAAGGTGCAAACAACCAGAGCCCGGGTTATGGGAATTGCCGTTCGCGGTGATGCGCAATTGGTGTTTATTGATACCCCCGGTATTTTTGAGCCACGGCGCAGGTTGGACAGGGCCATGGTCGCCGCCGCATGGGGCGGGTCCAACGATAGCGATATTCGATTGTTTCTGGTTGATGCCGACAAGGGTATAGATTCAAACACCCGGAAAATTATCGACAAATTAAAAAAACAAAACACCCGCTGTCATCTGGTTATCAACAAAATTGACAAGGTAAAAAAATCCGATCTTCTTGAGCTAACCACAAGGTTGCTGGCGGCGGATATTTTTGATGAAACCTTCATGATTTCCGCGCTTAGTGGCGATGGGGTTGATAGTATTGGCGATTATCTGGCTGAAAACGTCGAAGAGGGGCCGTGGCATTTCCCCGAAGACCAAATGTCGGACATGACCGAACGCTTGTTAGCCGCTGAAATTACCCGGGAAAAGCTTTATCTTGAGCTGCATCAGGAATTGCCCTACGCGGCCACGGTTGAAACCGAAACATGGACGGAAAAGACAGATGGCTCAGTCAGGATTGAGCAGGTTATTTTTGTTGAACGCGACAGCCAAAAAGCAATCGTTTTGGGCAAGCGCGGCGCACAAATAAAGGTAATTGGCGAGCGTTCACGCAAGGAACTGGAAGAAATATTTGACCGCCGGGTTCATTTATTCCTGTTCGTAAAGGTGCGGGAAAAATGGGGCGACGACCCGGAGCGCTATCGCGATTGGGGCCTTGATTACGGGGCCTGACATTCCTATATGGAAAACACGTTTTTAAGATTTTTTGGAGAAATTGTTAAATGGAATTACAGACTGATGGCGAAGGGTTTCTTTCCAACCGTGCCGACTGGACAGAGGAAGTGGCGCGTGAAATCGCATCGCGTGACGGGGTTGAATTGAACGAGCTACATTTGAAATATATTGCTGAGGCGCGGCGCATGTTCGAAGAGGGTGGGGTTGTTCCGCCGCTTCGTGGCTTCGTTAAACAAATGGGTATTGATAAAAAAGACCTTTATGATGCCTTCATGACCGGGCCGATGAAGCTCATATGCAAATGGGGCGGGCTGCCCAAGCCGACTGGCTGCGTTTAAGAATTAAAAAAACAAAAACCCCGGAGCGTGTAAAAACGTTCCGGGGTTTTTTATTGTTTGCTTTAACTAAAAATCAGCCAAGCAGAACTTTCTGTGCCGCACCACAGGCATCGCCATTGGCAATCGGTGCGTTTAAGTCTTTTAATATACCCTCAAGCGCTGCCAGGCTAAGGGTAACGTGGCTGGCGTTGGAGCTTTGCCCCATCAGGCCAATGCGCCATACTTTTCCGGCTAGCGCACCAAGTCCGGCACCGATTTCAATGCCGTAATCGGCCAGCATCCGCCTGCGGACTTCGGCCTCGTCAACGCCTTCGGGGACGGTAACGGTGTTAAGTTGCGGCAGACGGTATTTTTCTTCGACCATTAATGAAAGGCCGAGCGCTTCAAGCCCGGCTTTAAGTGCGTTGTGCATAAGCTTGTGACGTTTCCACGAATTTTCGATGCCTTCTTCTTTGAGCATCACAAGGCTTTCGTGCAGGGCATAAAGCGAATTAATTGGTGCGGTGTGATGATAAGAGCGCGCACCGCCGCCACCGGCGCCCCAATAACCCATAATCAGGTTCATATCCAGGAACCAGCTTTGAACCTTGGAGTTACGCCCGCGAATTCTTTCAACTGCGCGTTCGGAAAATGTAATCGGTGATATGCCGGGAACACACGAAAGACATTTTTGCGTTCCGGAATATGCCGCATCAATACCCCATTCATCAATAAGCACTGGCGTTCCAACCAGCGATGTTACGCAATCCATGATTGATAAGGCGTCATGGTCGCGGGCCAGCTTGGCGATGGCGGCTGCATCGGACTGAACACCGGTTGATGTTTCGGCGTGAACAAATGCCACCGCCTTGACGCCGGGATTTGCTTTTAATGCATCTTCTAATTTGTTCAAATCAATTGGTTTGCCCCAATCGTCTTCGACGGTAATCGGGGTTGCGCCGGAGCGCTCAACATTTTCAACCATGCGCATTCCGAAAACACCGTTTACACAAACAATAACGCTGTCGCCCGGTTCAATCAGGTTAACAAAGCACGCTTCCATTCCGGCAGAACCCGGTGCGCTAACGGGCAGCGTCAACTGGTTGGTGGTTTGAAAGGCGTAATGCAACAGGCCTTTCATTTCATCCATCATCATTACGAATTCAGGATCGAGGTGGCCTATTATTGGCCTGCCCAGTGCCTGCAGGACGCGTGGATGCACGTCGGACGGGCCGGGGCCCATGAGGATTCGCTGGGGAGGATGAAAAGAGCTTACGGTCATGGATAAAATATCTCCGGGGGGTTTGTTATCTAATTTAAGTAGCGTCAGGGGTTTTTAAAGGTTGAACGCCCCGGGGACAAGTAATTATGCGCCCCAAGTCGGCTATGGGCTAATATCTGGGCCATGGAATGGCAGGATCAAGGCATAATTTTATCAAGCAGACGCCATGGCGAGACCTCGGCCGTGGTTAGCGTGCTGACGCGCGAAAATGGCGTTCATTCCGGCCTTGTCAGGGGGGGCTGGGGCAGGCGGACGCGGCATGTGGTCGAGCCGGGAAACCGGGTTCATGCCCGCTGGCGGGGCAGGCTGGCGGAGCATTTAGGCTCATATACACTGGAGGTTGAGCGTTCGTTTAGCGCCACCCTAATGGATGAGCCCATGTATCTATCGGCCATGACATCGGCATTGGCATTATCTGTCGGATCAATGGCCGAGCGCGAGGCCCACCCACAGGCATTTGACGGTCTATCAGCACTTTTGGGCATATTGGAATCAAAAATCAGCTCCCCTGAATGGCAAAGCGCATACGTAAAATGGGAAATGGGACTGTTGGGCGAGCTTGGATACGGCCTTGATTTTAGCGAATGTGCCGCAACCGGGACCACGGAAAATCTGGTGTATGTTTCACCAAAATCAGGCCGCGCGGTGTCAAAAGCGGCAGGTGAGCCATATAAAAATGCAATACTGCCGTTACCTGAATTCGTAAAAGTATCCGGCGGGGTGGCATCATCGGTTGACGACATCATTTCCGGGCTACGCCTAAGCGGGCATTTTCTTGAACGTCACGTATTTAATATGGGTGGGCGGCATTTACCTCAGGCCAGAGGGCGCTTTATCGCCCGCATATCGCGCCAAAACCCTTTTTAAACCCGCGATTGCCTAGCATAATGGCTGCAACTTAATCGATTCTATCTATTCGTTACTATTTGTGGAGTATTTTATGGGCAAACCATCCCTACCGGCCAAAATATCAGGCGAAATTCGTGATACCCGTCTGGCCGATGCCTTGGGCGAGCGTTATCTGGCCTATGCCCTTTCTACCATAATGAGCCGCTCGCTACCCGATGTTCGTGACGGGCTGAAACCGGTTCACCGGCGCCTGCTTTATGCCATGCT
>DAOWFT010000116.1 GCA_030637845.1 Thalassospiraceae bacterium | reverse complement strand
TTTCCGGCGGTGACCTTAGGGGAGCCGTCACTGAATACATTTCGGGGCTGTTTGAAATTATAGCCACGAACCAGGACGCAAGTGTGCGTCTTGATGCGACCAGTGTGCTAGCGGACTTTTTCCCCGGCATGGTGGGTGCATTTTGGGTTTTGATGCTGGGCATAAATACTATTTTTGCTCAGGGGTTGGTAGCCAAGGGAAAGTTAAATCTCAGGCCCAGCCCAAGGATTAAGGAGCTTAGGCTCCCGGATTGGCCGTCATGGGCCTTGGTGGGTACCGCCGTTTTGGCGTTGCTTGGCCCCGGGGAAGTTGGTTATCTAGGCCGCAATTTGTTTGTGGTCTTGGCAATACCCTACTTCTTTCTTGGTCTTGCCGTGGTGCATGTATTGGCTAGTAGTTTACGCTTTCCCGGTTTTTTGCTCGGGGCAGTTTATGCAATAACTCTTGCTACCGGATGGTTTGCTTTGGTAGTTGGTGGAATTGGAATTTTAGAACAATGGGTCGGTCTTCGCCGGCGAATAGTTAAGCCGCAAGAAGGCTAGGAGGAAGTAAAGATGGAAGTAATTTTGCTCGAACGTATTGAGAAGTTGGGCCAGATGGGTGATGTGGTAAAAGTCAAAACTGGCTTTGCCCGCAATTTCCTGCTGCCACAAAAAAAGGCGCTCCGCGCAACAAACGCAAATAAAGAAGTTTTTGAAACCCAGCGTGTTCAGCTGGAAGCCGAAAACCTCAAACAAAAGGACGAAGCAACCAAGGTTGCCGCCAAGATGGAGGGGACATCAATTACCCTTATCCGTCAGGCCGGCGAAGCTGGTCACCTTTACGGTTCGGTTAACTCGCGCGATATAGCAACCTCGCTTACCGATGCGGGCTTCACCATAGGCCGTAGCCAAATTGGTCTTGCCAATCCTATCAAGCAGCTTGGTGTTTATGACGTGCGTTGCGGCCTTCACCCCGAAGTTTCGGTGCAGGTAAGCGTTAACGTTGCCCGCTCTGAAGAAGAGGCATCTATTCAGGCCAAAACCGGCAAGGCCGTTGTTGGTGAAGAAGAAGCCGAAGAAAATGCTCCAGAGCTTGAAGCCGTATTTGAAGAAGGTGCCCTTGAAGAAGTTCAGGAAGAAATCGCCGGCGAAGATGTGGCTGAAGAAGCCGCCTCTGAAGAAGGTGCCGGCGAAGAAGATGCTGGCGAAGAAAGTGATGTTTCTGCTGAAGAAGGCGAAAAGGCTTAAATCAAGCCCTTGGCCATCTCATATCCGGGCCATATCCGGGCAAAAGCCCCATTTAACCGGCGTCTCCATTAACGGGGGCGCCGGTTTTTTATTGTCACAACCCTAAAAAGGCGAATCGGGCTATAATTTATTGAGTATTTATTGAATATTTATTTTCCAACTAGTCCCGACATTAAGGCTATTAATCGCCTGTGGGTAACTTGTTTTGCCTTAGGGTAAAGACCATGAACACAGATAACACAATTCGTCTCGCCGATGCGGGGCACGGAACATCAGAGTTCGACGACCACGGCGCAAGCAATGATGCGCTGGGTATTCGCACCCTGCCCTATAACATTGAGGCGGAAAAAGCGTTATTGGGCGCAATCATAACCGATAACCGGGCTTTTGAACGGGTATCTGAATTTTTGCAGTCCGAGCATTTTGCCATCCCCGAACATGGCCGCATCTTTGAAACCTGCCGCACCCTTATTGACCGCGGGCAAATGGCAAACAACGTCTCCCTGGCACCGATGTTTGGACAGGACGAGGGACTTGTTTCCGCCGGTGGCACCAATTATCTGGCCGAACTTGTAGGCAGTGCCGTTACCATTATCAATTCCGGCGAATACGGGCGGATTATTTACGACCTTCACCTCAAGCGCGAACTTATCCATCTGGGCGAAGACATCGTAAACAATGCCTTCGACCCCGGCGTTGAAGTAACCGCAACCCAACAAATAGAAGGCGCCGAACAGTATCTTTACGATCTGGCGACCGAAGGAAATTACGAAGGCGGGTTTCAGG
The DNA here is from genome assembly GCA_030637845.1 of Thalassospiraceae bacterium. Lineage (GTDB taxonomy): Bacteria > Pseudomonadota > Alphaproteobacteria > Rhodospirillales > Magnetovibrionaceae > DAOVVL01. Next base: position 2,370 of record DAOWFT010000116.1, on the reverse strand, counting down.
ATTTTCAGAAATCTGTTCTTGATGCCCTGCGTATGGCCGAGACCGCCCACAAGCGCGATGGTGCATTAGCCGGTGTTACCACCGGTCTTGCCGATTTAGATGCGCTGCTTGGTGGATTACATAAATCCGATTTGCTTATTCTGGCCGGTCGCCCATCCATGGGTAAAACCGCACTGGCCACCAACATCGCCTACAACGCCGCCTACTCACACTTCATGAGCGGTGGCGAAGAAGGTGCGGTTGTCGGGTTTTTCTCGCTGGAAATGTCATCGGAACAACTGGCCGCGCGTATCTTGTCCGAACAGGTGCAGATTTCATCTGACAAAATGCGCAAGGGCCTTCTTTCCAATGATGAATTCATGAAGCTTGCAACCATCAGCAACGAAATAAACCGTATGCCGATGTTTATTGATGACACCCCTGCACTTTCCATCAGCGCAATCCGAACCCGGGCGCGCAGGCTTAAGCGCAAGCACAACCTTGGTATGATTGTGGTTGATTATCTGCAGCTTATTTCCGCCAATCCGGGGTCGCGCGATAACGGCCGCGTACAGGAAGTTTCTGAAATTACCCGTGGGCTTAAAACTCTGGCCAAGGAACTGGAAGTTCCGGTTATTGCCCTATCACAGCTTAGCCGTGCGGTTGAACAGCGCGACAACAAAAGACCCATGCTTTCCGATCTGCGTGAATCAGGCTCCATCGAACAAGATGCCGACGTGGTTATGTTTATTTACCGCGAAGAATATTATCTTGAAAGAGATATGCCGCAACAAAGAATGGATGAAAAGGTCGATCATTTTGCCGGCAAACAAGAACGCTGGGAAAGCAGAATGGAAGATGTGAAAAACACCGCCGAGGTAATAGTCGCCAAGCAACGTCATGGCCCGATAGATACCGTAAGGCTGGCGTTTATTGGTGAGTTTACCCGCTTTGCCGACCTTGAAACCCATCATGGCGGCTTTGACGGTGGTCACGACTAGCGCCATGAGCGATACCATGGAAAACCCGGACAACTGGCCCGATGTCGCCGACGCAAGGCGTGCCGGTGCGATACTAACCATCGACCTTGGGGCGATAAAAAATAATTGGCAGTTATATAACAACAGCGTATCCGAAAAATGCGTTGCAGGGGCGGTAATAAAAGCCGGTGGTTATGGGCTTGATGCCCGCCATGTGGGTGTGGCCCTTAGCATTGGTGGATGTAAAACATTTTTTGTCGCCACAATTGACGAAGGCATAACCCTGCGTTCGGTTTTGGGCCCGGATCCTGAAATATTTATTCTTGGCTGCATAATTGACGGCAATGAAAAAGACCTTGCCCATTACGGGATAAACCCCGTTCTTAATTCATTGTCAGATATCAAAACGTGGAAAAAGTTTTCCGCCACGCATCCCTGCGCCCTGCATATTGATACGGGCATGAGCCGCCTTGGTCTTGCGGCCAAAGATGTTGAAAGCTTGGCCGCTGATGAAAGCACACTTTTGGGCCTAAATATAAACCTTGTCATGAGCCACCTTGCCTGCGCCGATGATGCCGCCAACCCCATGAACGGGGATCAACTAGATACATTTAAAGCGGCCCTTGTCGGCATTAATCAATCTGCGGTTCGGGCATCAATCTCCAATTCATCGGGGGTGTTTTTAGGCGATGAATACCACCTTGATATGGTTCGTCCGGGGGCGGCCCTGTTCGGGGTAAACCCAACCCCGGAAAAGGCCAATCCGACAACCAATCCCTCGGCCAATCCAATGGCCCAAGTCATTCGCCTGCAAGGGAAAATCCTGCAGGTTCGGGAAATTGACACCCCCGGGAGCGTTGGTTATGGTGCGACCGTTAGGGCAGCCGGGCCGATGCGAATAGCCACCATCGCCGCGGGTTATGCCGATGGTTTGAACAGGTCGTTAAGCAACAATGGTGTTGCCTATTTGGGCGAACATCCGGCACCATATGTGGGGCGAGTTTCAATGGATTTAATCACCTTGGATGTTTCCCGGATTCCTGAAAATATTGCCCATCAGGGCGCATGCGTGGATTTAATCGGCCCGAATAATCCGGTTGATGCGGTGGCCACGGCTGCCGGTACCATTGGCTATGAAATACTTACCAGCCTGGGTGAGCGCTATCACCGTGTCTATATTGGTGAGGTGACTAGCTAAGATGAACCCATTAAACGCAGTGCAAAAAATTGGTCGGGTTTTTATTTCTTTCCTTGAAAGTACGGGCAAGCTAGCGATGTTTACCGCATCGGGGCTTAGCCATGCGGTGCGCCCGCCATTTTATCCGCGCATCATTTTGCGGCAAATGTTGGATATCGGTTATTATTCGCTCCCGGTTGTGGGCCTAACCGCGGTGTTCGCCGGAATGGTTCT
>DAOWFT010000092.1 GCA_030637845.1 Thalassospiraceae bacterium | reverse complement strand
GGAAACCGGCCTCGGTGGCAGGCTTGATGCGACCAACCTTGTTGATAACCCGCGCCTGACCTGCATTACCCAGGTCGCCATGGATCACCAGCATTTTTTGGGCGACACCATCGAAGACATAATGGGGGAAAAGGCGGGCATACTTAAAAAAGGCGTTACCTGCATTGCCGCCAACCAGCCATCACGCAAGGGCGTGCTGACATTGAAAAAAGCCGGCGAAGAAAAAGGCGCACCCATTTTGTGGGAAGGCCGCGATTGGTTCATGCGCTTAAAACCGGACGGTCTTTTATTTATTGAAACCCCTAATGATAATAAAGGTGACAACAAAACCGAAATATCGCTGCCCCTGCCGGCGTTGGCCGGTCGCCATCAGGTGCAAAATGCGGCGCTGGCGGTTGCCTTGGCCCGGGGGCTGGCCCCGGATTTTGATCTGCCCCCCAGCGCCATCGCCCTTGGCCTTAAATCAGTTAAGTGGCCGGGTCGCCTGCAACGGCTAAGCCACGGCCCGCTTGTGGAAAAATTGAAGCCCGGCTGGGAGATATGGCTCGATGGTGGCCATAACAAGGCCGCCGCCGAGGCTATTTCCCGCCATACCCGCACTTGGCGCGATAAACCCTTATGGCTGGTGTTTGGCGCGCTGGACACCCGCAACCCGCTAGAGTTTTTAAAGCCGTTTGAGGCCCGCATAAAAGGTTTGCGCACGCTAAACATTCCGGGCGAGAAAAATTCTCTCAACCCCGAAACCAGCGCCGAGGTGGGTAAGCAATTAAACATGGACGCGGGCGTAAGCAGCGATGTTGGCTCTGCAATAGACGAGATAATAAAATCAGATGGCGGTGCAGACGGGCGCATACTTGTTTGCGGGTCGCTTTATTTGGCCGGTCAGGTTTTGACTGAAAACAGTTAATAAAAAACGCTTAATAAAAAAGCGCTTAATAAAAACCCCTGGCAGCCATGACAGGGTTTTTTAATTTAAAATAATTGGACGAGTTTTAAAGCGCGCCCTTTATCCATTCTAGCAATTTGCTTTTTGGCAGTGCGCCAATTTTAACGCTGGCCGGTTCACCATTTTTGAAAATCATCAAGGTAGGAATACCGCGCACGCCGTACTTGGACGGGGTCATGGGGTTTTCATCGATGTTTATTTTTACAATCTCAACTTCGCCCGCCATTTCACCGGCAATTTCTTCCAGTGCGGGTGCAATCTGTTTGCATGGTCCACACCATTCGGCCCAAAAATCGATTAGCACCGGGGTGGACGATTTGATTACATCGGCATCAAAAGAGCTGTCGGTTATATCTTTCATTTTTTTATTTCCCATTAAATGTCTATGGATAATTAGCTTGTTGCCCTAAATCTAGCACGGCCCATCGTATGGTCAAATTACTTTAAGATATTTTAAAATCATCAAGCTGTTTCGGGGGTATTTCCATGGCTACCCCGCCACGGGTCCACAGCAAAAATGCTCGAATCACCCGTTTGGGGTAAATCTCGGCCAACAGGGTTTTGTAAATTGCCATTTGCCGCAGATAGGCAGGGTGAATGCCAGCCGCTTTTTCCGGCGGGTTGCGATTGGTTTTATAATCAATAATCATGACCTCGTCATCGCCCACCACTAATCTGTCGATGCGTCCCGATATTATATGATCACCGACGCGTCCGATTATTGGCGCCTCAACCATGGCGGTGTTGGTAAATAGCGGGGCAAGGTTTTTATCTTCTATCACCGCTATGGTCTCATTCAGTATTTCTGCGATTTGGTTTTGCTCCAGACCCAGCCCGGCCTGTTTTAACCAACTCTTGCCCGCACTTGTTCTGGCTGCCTTATCAAGGCCGGGAAGTATTTCCAGCAACTTGTGTAGCGCCAGCCCGCGCCTGAACGCCATGTCGCTTGATTTATCATCGTCGCCATCAAACGGGCCGATGGCATTATCGCCCGCATCAATTATTGATGGCGATAGCGTGCGGGCAGGGGTTTGTTCGGGTGGCACCGGGTTTAATGCCCAGTCGGGCAGGGGGGCATGCTGAGTTTCAAGACCCGGTGATTTTTCACCGGTCGTGGCTTCTTGTTTTAATTCATAACGCCAGATAGTTCCTTCAGGGGTTTTAATTTCCTTGCCAAGTTTTTTTACCACACCCTCCATCAGTTGATACCACGACCCTTCGGCGGGGCCGTTTTCAGGTGCGTATCCGCCGATATAAAGCCTATCGGCGGCCCGGGTCATGGCGACATAAAGCAGGCGGCGGTATTCTCGTTCGCGCAACGCCCGCGAGTTTTCTATTAATTTATTAACCCGCTTGGTGCGCATTTCCTTTACCGGCGACCACAGCACCAGCGGTTTTTTTGTTTCGCTGGTTTCCCAATGTATTTTGTTATCGTGGTGGTGGGATGGCTTGGCGCAGGTATCTGGCAGAAAAATAATGTTTGCTTCCAAGCCCTTGGCCCCATGTACGGTCATTATCCGTACCTTGGCCCCGGTAATTTCCATGTCCCGTTTTATTTCGGTGGCCCCGCTTCTGACCCAGTGCAAAAATCCCTGCAACGATGGGGTGTGGGTGCGCTCGAACTGTAACGCCAGTGAAAGAAATTCATCCATCGGGTCTTCGGCATCGGTTCCCAGCCGTGCCATTAACTGTTTGCGCCCGCCCTTGTTCAGCACATCTGCAAAAAATTCATACGGCGGTTGATAATCGGCCCGGCCCAGATGGCCGCTTAGTATTTCAAATGCATTTTTGTAAACGCTATTTTTCTTGCCTGTATTATTGGAAAGTTTTTTCAATTCGGCCCAGATGGTTTTTGTCCGCCCGTTTGCCAGTTCCAGCAATTGCTCTTCGTTTATTCCAATGAGCGGACTTTTTAAAAGCCCGGCGGTATTTAAATCATCTTCCGGCAACAGGCAAAAATTACCCAACGCCATTAAATCTTCAACCGCTATCTGGTCGGTCAATACCATGCGGTCAGAGCCCGCAACCTCAACCTCGTTTAATTTTAATTGCCTTATCATTTCATCGGCAAATGGCCCGCGACGCCTGACCAATATTAATATGTCATCGGGCCTGATGGGGCGGCCCTTGGATTTTAATATTTCTTTGTTGTCGAACCAGCCCTTGATGGTGATGGCGATGCGTTCGGCCAGTTTTGTTTCCGGGCTTTTAAACGACAATCGATCAAGCGGCGCATCCCAGGGGTCGGCATCTACCGCGTTGTCCGGCAGTTGTGGTTGCCACAGCTCGACCAGTCCGGCTTCGCCGGTGCGGTGGGATTTATGCAAAACCTTTTCATCTTTGAATGAAAGCCCGTCAAAGGCTACCGGGTTGTCAAATACCATATCAACCGTTTTTAGCACCGCATTGGTTGAACGGAACGATGTGATTAATTGCAACGGCGTGAACTCGGCTCCGGCATCGGTTACCCGTTTTTCAAAATATTCGCTCATCCGCCCGAATTCATAAGGATCGGCCCCTTGGAACGAATAGATGGATTGCTTTTCATCGCCAACCGCAAACACGGTGCGGGTATTTTCTTCCGCCCGTCCGCGCCCGGAAAAGAAATCACCCGCCAGACCCTTGACCACAATCCATTGCGCCGGGCTGGTGTCTTGGCTTTCATCAACCAGTATATGGTCTATGCCGCCGTCCAGTTTGAAATGAACCCAGCTGGCACTGCTTTCATTACCCAGCAAGCCACAGGCTTTTTCAATCAAATCGTCATAATCAAGCACGCCACTACTGCGTTTTAATTTTTCATATTCTTTTTGGATGGTGTGGCCAACCGCCAGCAAGGCCCGGGTTGCATTAGCCGTTTGCGCGCATTTAATTTTTTCCAACACCTCCATAATGCGGGTCTGTTCGGTTAGTAAAATATCCAGTGCCCCGGGGTCGTGCTCGTCCGCCCCTTTGGTGATAAGGGTTTTTTCTGCTTTTGCCCCGCCGTCTTTTTTTATGAACAGTGGTGCATAAATGGATAAGAAATTATTGGCGCGTTCTTTTGCGCCCGCCTTAAGCCAGCCGGATAATGCCCCCCCCATTTTTTTTGATCCAGCCGCACCGTAGCTAAGGGCAATTGCGGCACGGGATAGCCCGTCATTATCGAACGCATTATCGGCGCACGCGGTTAAAATTATTTTTTCAATTGTGGCTTCGGATTTATCCAGCCCGACCGTTTCGGTTATACCGTCGTCCAGGCCATCACCGTATGCGGTTAGCACATGGCCAAGGTTGGATTTCGCCCCCGAAAGCTCGCGCATTAATTTGGCAAAACCTTCTT